>NZ_AP027372.1 GCF_030296055.1 Hydrogenimonas cancrithermarum | reverse complement strand
CCGTGAAGAAGTTGGCATACGGGTCGGTCACGGTAGAGTGAATCCCATATATTGATATTCATAACTGTGCTTGGCGGTTTGCTTTGCGGATCACGGCCGTCCATGAAGGCAATTCCTCCGATCTTGATTTTCCCTTTGGATGTTGTGATAATCTTAGTCTTTCTCGTTGTCGGTGCGGGAACGTTCTGCTCATCCTCGAATAATAATGGAACGAGTGCCGCTATAAAGATCAATATCAGCATGCCCAGTATGCCCTTGAGTATGCTCTTAATCATGAAGTCTCCGATCCATCTAATTATCTTATTGGTTTTATATTATCTCCTATGCACTTAATCCAATTTAAATCAGATGTTTAATATAGCATTGGGTAAATCACCAGAGGAGAGGCTTGTTGAGCTTTTTGTTTTGAAAAGAAGGGTTTTCAATATCTTTTCGGGCCAGATGTTTAAGAAAAGGGCGAAAAAGAGGGGATTTTTGGGCGAAACTTAAACGGCTCCGGCATGAAAAGAGGCGGTTTAAGCGAAGAAAGCTTAAAGTGACCGTGGCGCGGGCGGGGTGGTTAGTCCCGCCCTTTTCCTCAATACAGGCGCACTGCGAAGCAGCACGCTATAATGAGGAGCACCACGATCACGCGGATGATCATAAAGCTCCTTTCGATGAGCTCCCCTTGCCCCTCCCGCCACCCTATCGGCAAAAAAAAAGGCGGGAGGCCAAAGCCTACCCGCCTTTCAGAGCTCATCTATCCGGTAACCAGCCGGAAAGATACTCTATGTCATCCGCTATTCGCATTATAGCATTTTTATTCGATTTCGATCGAAATCAGCGCCGGCTGCCTCTTTCTCGCCTTCTTGTCGCTCCATCGGCCAGTCTTGAAACTGTAAATCTCTTTGCGCTCGATGCCGTATTTGTACTTCATCATTCCGGCGTAGTATTCGTCCAGATCGTCGAACTCGTCCTCGATGATCTTCTTTTTCAGGCTCTCGCGGTACTTCTTCAGGCTCTTGATTTTGGGCTTCGCGTGCTCGATATACCAGTCGATCAGCTCCTCGACGCGCCGGAGCGGGATGCGGAGCTTCGGGTATTCGTCTTCCTGGGCCCAGGAGAAGACGAATTTCTTTTTGAAGCGGTCCCAAAACGCCGTAACAAGCACCCCTGCGTGCTTCTCGATCTCTTTGAGCCCCCGGTCGATACCGCGCTTCATTTCGCTTGGCGTTTTATATTTCGTGCCGAACATCTTATTCAGTTCGTCCAGCGACTTTGCCACCGTGCCGACCCCCCTCTCCTCGTGGTTTGGCAGGGTCTCGTAGCGCCGGAACATCTCGTAGAGTTTAAGGCCGTACTTTGTTCGGAAGCGGTTGCAAATGTCGATTTCAAGGGGCGTATAGCCGTATTTCTGTTTCAGCGCGGCCACGACTTTCGGGTTGATCGTGATCTCGACGACATTCTGGCCGTCTTTGTATTTTGTCGCGTCACTCAAAAACGGTGCGCTCATCCACTCGATCTCCCGGCCCTTGTACTCGAAGTTTCGTAGGAAAATTGGCGCTTGAAGCGTGCTGATCGCCTCGATAATGCGATGATCGTCTTTCGACGATTTCAGTCCAAGCAGATCTCGAAGCTCGGCCATCGTGATCTTGTACGTTTCGCCCTCGTTCTCAAATTTCCAATAAAGCGCATTGAGCAGCCTATCAGGGAGTACCTGTTTTGGAGGCTTCGGTATGTGTCCATCTGTTAAAGCGTTGTGCTTTTTGACGATCGCGCTTTTGATGATCTCTTTGTTTATTGGCATTGTTTTTCCTTTTTTTCCCGAAATACCGCTCATATTTGTCAAGTACGGTAATATGACAAACATAGCGGTATTTTGACAAGATTTTTGTTTTATGTCAAGTGCGGTAATATGACAATTAGTGCGGTAATATGACAAGAAAGTGCGGTAATATGACAAGAAAAAGTGCGGTAATATGACAAGAAAGTGCGGTAATATGACAAATTTACCCCTCGCCAAGCCCTAAATTTGGGGATTTCGTTCATCTTCAAACTTCAAGGTATTAGTATTTTTCAAAGAGTACAATGGTAATGATGGGGTAGGGGTGCAGGGGAAGGGGTGGTTTTTTGGCCGTTTTGTCGTCTCGGTAGTAGATCGGTGAACCAGCGGCTTCACCGCTGGACAACCCCGCCCAGGGCGAAGCACTGGGCGATTGATTTTCTCAAAGCGTACTTGTTGCAAGGCGAAGCGGGAAGAGGAAGCAATGGACCGCCAAGAGAAAGCGGCGATGCTTACGGCTTGTGGCAAATAGAAGAGTGAGGGGCGGGGTCCCTGCAACCCGGGCAAGCCCGTAGGCCGTGCAGGTGGATCGGGATATTTCAAAAAGAGAGATGGCCCGTCAGAGCAGGCGGTCTTGTGCTTCGGTGGGTTGAGATCGGCGGCGCTCGGCTTCAGCTGTTTCGATGAACTCGCGGTACTTTCTGACGGTGTTAGGCGAGACGCGGCTGTATTTTGCCACGGCGTACATCGTGATCGGGCGGTTTTCTATTCGGAGCTGGTTGACTGCGATCTCGATTTTCTTGCGTGTTTTCGTTTTTCGCGCCTCAGTGGCCTTTTTAGCGGCTTCGAGCTGTTTGGCAGTGGCTACCATTGGTTTTGCGTTTTCGAGCGATTTTAGGGCGTTTCTGAGCGATTCTGACGGTAATGTTGTGCGCGACAGTTTCTCTTTGATAAGTAATTCGAGTTGCTTCAACTCTTCTCCGGTCAATTCGATCTTGTATTTGACTTCATTCATTTTTCAATCTCCTATTATCATTTCAGTTTACGATATGATACTATTCACTTACTTTCATTTCGCTTATGATTTGAATATAGTTATAACATATACGATTTGAACCGTCATTTATGATATGAGATGAGCATATCAAAATATAAACGTAATGAACGTTCAATAGTAAAATGAGATGATAGTATCAAAAACAAAATGAAATGAATACAATTAGAACAATAAAGAAATGACATCATCAAAACAAAAACGAATTGAATACAGATAGAGCGATAACGATATGATAACATCATTCCAAAAACGAAATGAGCGCATAATCTGGAGTATGGTATAATGGTGTCAGTACAGCACGGTGAGGATAGTATAAGCAAGGCTACCCAAAGTCCCACTCCTAACGGAGCCGGGATTTGGGGGTCGCCGCTGACGCGGACGGCTGGCGCCTCGACACGCCTTGCGAGGGGTAGGGCGCTCCGCCCCTTCCTCGACCCAACCCAGGTAAGGGGTTCAGGGGGTCGCCCCCCTGCCCCTTGACCCCAACCCCCATCTACCGCGCCCATCATCGAGGAGGAAGTATGCCGAAGTATCGCCAGGTCAAAGTCAATCTCCGACCAGAGGACTACGACCGACTTGAACGCGAAGCGATTGCCAGTGAGATCAGCATGGCGGAACTCTTCCGGCAGTCGGTCGGCGTCGGCATCCCCGACCGACGCGACCGCAACCAGGACGAGATCCGTCTGGCCATGCTCTATGAGCTGAAGAGGATCGGCACCAACATCAACCAGATCGCCCGCTACGTCAACGCGAACAAGGCGATCGACCGTGCCGCCCTCGATGCCCTGGTCGGCATCGAGGAGGAGCTGAAGAGGTTTCGGCCATGATCGTCCAGATCGGCAGCGGGAACAGCGGGTGGAGCGAGTACACGCTCTTCAAGAACGGCGCGACGCTTCGCCCAGGGGCGACGCTGATTGCCGGCGACACTGATCTTGGCGACGAGATCTGTAAGACGACCCGCTATAAGAACGGCCAGTATGTGAGGATGGTCCTCTCTTTTTCAAATTTAGACACCCACATCACCCCAAAGGAAGGCCGAGAGATAGCCAAAGAGTTCGTCTCCCTTTTCATGCGTGGGTACAGAGAGGACGAGTACCATGTCGATATCGTCGAGCACACCGACACCGATCATCTGCATTATCACATCCGTATTCCCAAGCTCAACCTTTTGACGGGCACGCAGCTGAAAATCTACTATGACAAGGCCGACAGGACGCGCAAAGAGGCCATCGTGGACTACCTCGATGCCAAACACGACCTCACCAGGGCCGCCGATAGACCGCGCACCCCGGCCCAGAAGAGCCGTGCGGAAGTGGAGCGCATCAACCGATGGAGAGAAGATCACGGGCAGAAGCCCTTTGATTTCAAACGGAAGAAAGGGAGAGAAGAGGCACAGGATGCAATGGACGCTTATATCGAAGAGATGGCGGCCGCCGGACTTATCACTTCGCAAAACGAAGTGATAGCGTTGCTCGAAGAGATGGGGCTCAAGATCGAGAAGATCGGCCACGACAACAAGAAAGACTTTGATTACATCACCGTATCGAATGAGACGGGCAAACTACGACTGAAAGGTGACTACTATGGAGAACGCTTTTGGCAACATACCGGAGAAGATCAGGCGCAGCCGGCAGGAGATCGAGAGAGAGATCGAAAACTCAAAGAGCGACTTGATCGAGAGCTTGAGAAAAGAGAAAAGTGGATTGATGGAAGGTATCAGTCAGCGAGAAAAAGAGCTCTTGCAGCGCGTCGAGAAGATACTCGGCCAGGAGCTGAAGAAGAGCAGGTGGAAAGTGTACGCCCTGCTCTTCGTCCTGGGCGTGACGCTGGGCGCGGGGAGCGCGGCGGCGATAACTTATTGGGAGATACACAAAAACAACATGGTGCTGGACAAGGAGTGGGAGTACGGGTCCAACGAGCAGAGCGAATGGTACATCAGGGCAAGGAGATAGCAAATGACAGAGTTGGAACAGAGGCTTTTGAACGAGCTCGAAGAGCGAGAAAAGCAAGAGAAGCAGATCTTCGAGGAGTACAAGAACGCGTTGAGGAGAGCGCAAGAAGTGTACGAGCGCGAGTTGAAGCGGCTGGTGAGCAGCTACGAAGAGAAGCTGAAAGAGATTGTGTCAGAAGTTGTAGAAAAGCCCGTGAAAATAGAGCTCAGCAGGGATTTATCAAATTCTTTAACCGACTTGGAAAATCAGTTGAAAAAGTTATCAGCTCAGCAAAATACGCTATCGAAACGATTAGCCGACTTGGAAAATCGATTGAGTGTTCAATAGCTGAAAAAGTCAAACACAGTAGGAGGCAGCCAAGAATGTGAAAAAAATGAATTCTAAAGGTCGCGTGCCATCTATATCCTGTCTCCTATTGGGGCATGATATTCTGGGCTCAGGAATGATTCTGGGATCCACCCTGAACACGCGCTGTTTTGGGATTCGATTTTAAAGTAGAAACGCTGTTCTGATGATTTGTAGGTTGAACCCAATACCTTCACCTTGGAT
>NZ_AP027371.1 GCF_030296055.1 Hydrogenimonas cancrithermarum | reverse complement strand
ATTGATTTTATGTTGATGTTTATGATGAATACTGCCAGCCATCTCTTCAGAACATACGACGATCTCCTCGCTCTGGACGGCATTCTCGAAGGCAACCGCTTCCGCGTAGGTGGCGAGCTCTATCTGCCCCTCTACGAAGCCAAGATGATCCACCACTACGACCACCGCTGGGCGACCTACATGCCAAACGGCACCGACACCCGCGATATGACCGCCGAGGAGAAACGAGACCCCGCCAAACTTCCCCTGCCGCGCTACTGGGTCCACGAACACGAAGTGCTCCTGCGCACCGCCCACGTGCCCAGAAATCTGCTCAAAGCCCTCAAAGAACAGGATGCCGAGCTGCTCGACGAATCTCTGCGCCTCTGGCTGCTGGGCGTATTGCGGGCAGAACGTGACGGGCGCGCGGAGGCGCTCCTGACGATGCTGGGCGCCGCCAGTGGTATCATCGACGAGCGCATCGAAGAGGCCGACGCCATCGCGCAGGCATATACACTGAGCGAGACCGAAAGAGAGGCCATTTGGCAGGTGCTAAACGGTGAGGGTGCGATCGAAAGCATCGTTTGGGAAATGTTGCGGGAACGGGCGCCTAAGTTTTTGATGGGGTGGAGAAGAAACGCTCGATCAACAGATGAACGAACTATGATTTCAGGCTTATTGCCATTTTCTGCTGTTGGTGATAGCATTTTCCTGTATCATTCAGATTCTCAGACAGAAAAACTAGCTTTGCTATATGGAAATTTTGACAACATACTTTTTGATTGGGTATTTAGGCAAAAATTAGGAGGAATGAATACAAGCTTCTTTTATGTCAAACAACTGCCCGTCCTCTCCCCCGACCAATACACCCAGGCCGACATCGACTACATCCTTCCCCGCGTACTGGAGCTGGGCTACACCGCCTACGATCTGAAACCCTGGGCCGAGGCGCTGGGGTATAGCGGCGAACCCTTCGGCTGGGACGAAGATCGCAGACTCCGGCTCAAATGCGAACTCGACGCCTACTACGCCCACCTCTACGGCCTGGAGCGCGACGAACTCCGCTACATCCTCGACCCCTCCGACATCAAAGGCGAAGCCTTCCCCTCCGTCACCTTCCCCGGCCTCAAACGCAAAGAGATGGAGAAATACGGTGAGTACAGGACACAACGGCTGGTGCTAGAGGCGTACGACAAGCTATGCAAAGAGAAGGAGTCGTGATGCCAAACGATGGGAAGTGTCCTATTTGTCAAGCGGATGCGAAAATATTTGATTACGATACACTGCATAACAGGCGAGCGATAGAGTGCAAAAACTGTGGAAAATACTATTTGCTTGATATGTTATGGGACGATATGGATATTTACGAAAAAGAAAAAGATAAATTTTATAAGCTCTCAAGCTGGATTTATGAGCAAAACAACAGTTTTGATATAGTTCCAGAAATAAATGAAGAGAAACTCAAAGAGATTTTGCAAAAGCCGGATAAGAAAATCAAGGAGAAGTTCGAGTGTTTTATGAAAAGTTTATCTCAAATAAAACCGCATCAGGATTTACCGGTAAATATTCGTATTAAATGCTGGATTAAAGATGAAGAAGAATTGGCAAAAATATTTCAAAAAGCTTTAGATGAAAATTTTATTGATGGAAAAGTGGAAAGATTCATAGGAGGCAGCTTTGGCTTGATTTTTAATGGCCTCACTTTTGAAGGTCTGGAATATATCGAAAGCCTCGATGAGCCCAATGTCGGATCAAAACAAGTCTTTGCAGCATTTTACTTTTCCAATGCTATCAAAGAGGTTTTTGACAATCATGTAAAAGAGGCGATCGAGGAGTGTGGATTGCGGTATGTTCGTGTAAGCTCTTCCACCACCAAGCATGACACCACTATCAACGACGAGATTATTGCTAAAATCAAATCTTCCCGTTTAGTCATTGCAGACTTTACAGGGCAGCGAAACAGCGTCTATTTTGAGGCAGGATATGCGATGGGAATGGGGCTTCCTATTATTTGGACATGCAAAAAAGAGGATGTGGAGAATCTATCATTCGACACCAGGCAGTATCCGCATATATTGTGGGAAGATGGGAATGATTTGAAAGAAAACCTTATCCATAGAATTAAAGTTGTTATATAGGAGAATCAAGATGACTTCTTTAGAGAAAGCGCAAGAAGGATTGAAGCTGCTAAAAGAGAGTATTTTAGAGATCATCGCACAACACCCAGAAGGTATTGGTAATTCACAAATAGCAAAAATACTCCATTTAGAGTCGGACTTTGAAGGAAATCAATCAAATTATTTGACATGATCTATAATTGGATTACTTGTCAATGAAAAAAAGATAAAATATAAAAAAGTTGGCTCAAAAAAGCTTTATTTTAAATCGAAAACTGATGAGACAGGATAATACAATGGCAAGCAATATGATAACGTCTCTTGTGGTTACAAATTTCAAAGCGTTGCACCAAACGATAATACCTTTTGAGAAAAATACATTTCTTATAGGTATCAATGGATCCGGCAAAACAACTATTTTGCAAGCTGTAGATTTTATTTCTGCCGTGGTTACCGGAAAAGTGGAAGAGTGGCTCGATCAAAGAGGATGGAAGAAAAAAGAACTTACGTTCTATGGAAGTCCCAGAAAGCTTATAGAGTTCGACATCGACTATCAGTTAGATGGAGAGTCTTTCCGGTGGTCTTTTTCTTTCAACAGGGATTTGCTTAAATGTACATATGAAAGATTTGTATCAAATGGGAGAGTGTTATTAACGGTAAAGGAAGGTCACTTTTCCAGTCTAAATGAAACCAAAGAGAAAATAAATTTTCAATATGTAGGCTCAATTGTATCAGTGCTAAAACAGGAGATTCTTCCCCAAGAGATTGTAGATTCCAAAAAATTTTTTTCCAATATCAAATCGGCGGAACTGTTGAGTCCCATACTCATGAAAAAACGAGCACGACAAGCCATGGGAGATGTGGGTTTGGGTGGCGAGAAGCTTTCTGCATTCATTAGCGAGCTTCCTTTAGAAAAACGCAATGAACTCTTGAATGAGATAAAGAAGTTTTTTCCAAAAGTCTTTTCCATTGAAACCCGCTCCATCAAAGGTGGATGGAAAGAGCTCGCTATGTATGAAAACTTCGATGCAAACAAACTCAAAATAGAGAGCCGGCATCTTAGTGACGGCTTTTTACGCATTCTTGCCATTTTGTCCCAATTGCTCACCACTGAGTCGGTTTTGCTTTTTGACGAAATCGAAGACGGTGTGAATCAGGAGCTGGTTAAACTTTTGATGCAGTTTATCGTCAACTCTCCCCATCAGACCATCATCGCGACCCACAGCCCACTAATTCTAAACTATCTCGAAGACGAGATGGCGAAACGGTCGATTCTTTTTGTGTATCGGTGTTTGGACGGGTCGGTTCGGGTGATCAATTTTTTCGATGCAGTGATGAAATTTCAAAAATTATCCAAGCAAGAGATGGAACTTTTCGGTCCGGGAGAGTGGATGCAAAGCGTCGATTTAGTCGAGCTCTCTAAGCTGTTGGCGACCCAGGAGTAGCGCATGCAAATCGCTGTGCGCGGTGAAGGGCCGACAGATATGGGACGCAATAACGGAGGTGTCTTTCAAGAAGGGCCGATGGTTACGATTATTCGAAATCTGGCTTGTTATCACAATTTGATTGAATGGTGTTTTGGTGGTGTGAAAGAGGGTGTCGTTACGTTTAAGCTAATAGAAAAAGGAGAGATCGAAAATTCTAAAGAAGAGCGTAAAAAAATGGTCGTAAGAGGCGCGAAAGAACGCGGAATGCTTACAAAAAAATTTTTCAGACATGCTGAAGCCTTTGCTTCGATTGCCAAAATGATGGAAGCTGACATGGCGATTTTTTTCACCGACGCGGATAAGGAAAGCTGGGAAGAGAGGTATCGCTCTATCAAAGAGGGGTTGAAATTGGGAGGTTTTGAGAAAACTGGCGTGCCTATGGTCCCAAATAAAATTTCTGAAGCCTGGCTTTTGTGTTGTGACAATCCGGCTCAAAACTGTGTCAAGTTGGAGTCGCTGCCTACGGGAGACGAGTCTCATCCAAAAAATCCCAAGAGAATGATTAAAGATATGGGGAAAGATCCCTATCAAATAGCTTCCGAGTGCGATCCCAATCTGATCGATATGCCTAGTTTTAATCGCTTTAGAGATGATTTTACTGATGCCGTCAATGCATACTGCAACTGGATGATATGTGAGTAAAAAAGAGTCATGACTGCGACCCAAGCGATTTACCTTCGCAAACTCCTCACCGACGCAGGTTATGATCTACATAAAGAATCGGGGGACTGGATCGTCGGCTACTCTTCCTACTATCGCCACGAAGCGGCGATCTATGGAGGCGACGTGATGGTTTTGGCTTTGCCGGAAATGGCGGCGATGCAGCTCAATCTCTATGAAAATGCCGCGTTCGTGCCCATCGACCATGCGCCTGATGGTTTTCCGATGGGGATGGCGCTGCACGAATCGGAGCTTCTTACTTGGCTTAAAAAGAGCATCAAAATCCCGCTGGAAAAACCGGAAACTCTAAAGACCGACGTGCAGGCACTGGTGATGCAGCGCAGAGGACAAGACCGCCTTCGTGACGAGTTGATGCGCTATTGGGGCGGCCGGTGTGCCGTGACAAATGTCAAAACTCCCGACCTTCTCATCGCCAGCCACATCAAACCCTGGGCGGAGTGCGACACGTCTGAAGAGAAACTCGACCCATTCAACGCGCTTTTGCTCAACGCGGCGCTTGACAAGGCTTTCGACAAGGGATTGATCAGCTTTGATGACGAAGGAAAAATCCTCATTAGTCCGCAGTGGGATACATCTGAAGCGGGTGCGATGGGTATTTTAGAAGACGCAAAGCTACGCCGGATCGACGACAATCATCGTCGATATTTGCAGTATCATCGTCAAAACATCTGGAAATAAAAGTAATGTAATAGCTGAAATTTTTGTGCTTTTTTGTATCGTTAAATAGTAGAGACAGATTTTTAGTGAATTTGGAATTGCAAAAAGGGTTATCAATGGATAATTTTCTTTCCAAACAGGACCCGAAAGAACTCCCGATAATCCCCCTTTTTATTGCCGGTCATACGTTTGGTATCTGGATGTGACTCTCATATGTTTCTGTTTCATGTTCATGTATTATATATTAATTGTGCAGCTATTCTGGACACTATACTGAATGGAAGCGATCATCTTTGTAATTCTCATTCCACTTCTATCACGAGATTTTCGACGATTCCGTTTTTGTCTATGATGAACGCGATCAGTTCGACCCAGGTACCGATATTGGGTACTGGGTTTCCTTTCCCGATAGAAATGGTGGTTCCTTTTTTGATGCCGGCCCTGACCGTTTTGTAGAACCATATCTCTTTTCCTTCGGAGGTTTTCGCGACCTTATACGGAGGGCCTTTGTGGAGCAAAAGCTCGTCTTTGGTTTTGCCTATATATGAAGTGTTTTTTTTCACCAATTCTTCTTTGATGATTTGCTCGTGTGAGGCGCAGCCACTCATGAAGAAAAGTGTCGAAACGATCGTTGAAGCCATTATGGTTTTAGCGAAAGAATTCATGAAAACGACCTCCGAAACCTTTTTTGATGATTTTAACGAGATTTCGTTTCAATTCGGCTGAGAACGCCTCTCGGATAGTCGATGAAAAAATGGTACAAAAGCTCCGGTATATGATGATGTTCCGATGACGCGTTACAATATGTTGTCTAAAATCTTTACGAGGAGGAAGGTGTGAACCGAATGAAATCGTCTTTATGCGTCGTTGTCGCTTGCGTTTCCTTTGCGTCGGCGGAGACGGTCGCACCAAATGTAGACAGTGAAACCGATCGAAAAGAAATGAACGATATCGAATCGTCGAAAATCCTTTGCGAGAAGGGTGATGCCGAAAGTTGTTTCGCCGTCGGGTATATATATGCACATGGTCGAGGGGTTCCAAACGATATGGGCAAAGCGTACGATTTTTACTTGAAGGCATGCGAAATGGGTTCGGGAAGAGCGTGTGCCAATTTGGGGTTGATGTATTCCAAGGGCATTTATGTCACAGAAAATGACAAATCCGCCTTCGAATATTATTCGAAAGCGTGCGAGCTTGGATACGCTGGAGGATGTCACAATCTCGCTCATTTGTATTTGACGGGAAAGGGAGTGCGAAAAAACGTTCGTAGAGCTTTGGAATACTATGAAAGAGCCTGCCAAGGAGAATACCCACTTTCGTGTTTCAATCTCGGTGTGCTTTACGGCTCCGATGAAGTGGTGGAAAAAGATCCGAGGAAGTCGTACTCTTACTATTACAGAGGTTGCATCATGGGGAACGCACGGTCCTGCCACAATCTGGCCTCCATGTTCTATCATGGTACATATGTTCGAAAGGATCTCGAAGCGGCCAAATTCCTCTTCGAAAAAGCGTGTGAGTTTGGTGATGCCGGAAGTTGCGAAGCGTATGAACGCATGCTCGAAAAATGAATTTTTCGAATTCGAGGTCCTTTATATGTTCGCCACTCGTGACGAATCGAATCTCGATTCGAGAAGGAGAATAACATGACGGATAAAAATTCGTTGATAGTCGAAATTAAAGAAAAATACAAATTGGAAATCAACGATCTTTGGGATTTATATGATTTATTTATGGAAAAAGGAAAGATCGTTTACCGATTTAGTTGGGAGTTTTACAATGGTACTCCTGCAAGTAATGGTTGCTGTTGTTTTTATAGGTTGGGTGACTATATTATTTTTTTATCGGACGATTTCGGTGGAGACGGTCCCTACCGTATTTCGGAGTTCTGGCGAATCTTTTGGGAAAAAGAGTGTTGTAGGTGGATCTCCTGTGCCGATGAAATGTATGTCGAAACCATGTTACCGGTAGATCGCATTCTGAAGAACTGGCATATAGAAAAAAATGGTTGTACGTTGTGGATAAACGATAAAAAGTACATGACCATAAACGGAGAATTAAGAAAAGTTCGCGATCGCCAATGAATCGTCACGGTAGTTCGAAGTATCCGCTACCGCTTTTCAGCCAATTCACGAGATCGTCCAATCTCGCGGATAAGGTTTCTTCGTTCTTTGTCTTCGACGCACACTCCCAGACGATCGCCACCCGCCATCCCCTCTCTAACAATTTCTCCACGTTGCGACGATCCCTGGCGACGTTGGCTTCGAACTTCTCCTTCCAGAACTCCACGCGAGACTTGGGCATCGCCGCTTTATATTTCGGCAGAACGATGTCGGGCGATCCGGGAAGCTTCTTGACGTTGAGACGGTATCGAAAGCCTCTGGCGAAGAGTGCCTTTTATAGCTTCGTCTCGGGACCGGTAGCCTTCTGCCTGGCCTTCGACATGATCTTCGAGCGCGTCGAAGGTATCCATCACTCGACTTTCCGAACGACTTTCGTGGTCACGAGCGCTGCGAGTGGAATCTTTTGAAACAGTGCGGTGGAATTCATGGCCACTCCCGACAAAGGTTTATCAAGGTCAGATATTGCATACGATGGCTATGCAAAACAACAAAGAGGTTAAACCTATAGAGCCAAAATTGGAACAATTGCCCGCAGAAAAGACGTAGTGGTAGAGGAAATGGCTCGACGACCAAGGATTTAAGCGCAGCACGGTCGATCACTTTCTTCGCTACGGTAAACTTGTCAAAGCAGGGCGAGAATAAGAAGCCTATCGGTGGCCTCACTTCCTGCGCCGAAAATAGCCGCAATAGTCCCTGAATCCCTGAAATGGCACATACGACTCGTTGTACCCGTCGGGTTCGAAATGGTGTTCGAGCCAGTCGAAAAAATCATCTGAGGTGGTGCAACCGCCCCGATCCTCGCCGATGAGCACGAAAAGCGGCGTCTGCAGGTCATTTCGCCACTGGTTCTCGAAAAAGGCCGCCACTTCGGATCCTCCGCCAAGGGGGATCCAGGAGGCCACGATGGCGCCGGGGGAGTGTTGCAGGGTGAGCTGGCGGATGTCGGCGTGTACCAGGCACCCTTCCGTCAGCGCCTCGCGGTAGCAGGTGTTGGCCGTGTCGATGGGCCACTTTTCGTCCTCGGGGGGTAGCGTATAGCCCACGCCTTCAAATCCCGACCTGCGCAGCAGCAGAGAGAGCATCCCCATGCCGGCTTCCAGCTCCACGAAATCGCGCACGCCTCTTTTATGCAGCTCTTTCGACAGCTCCGCAATGAACTCCCGGCACACCAGGGTGTAGCCGAAACGTTTCAGGTAGGCTTCCCGCGCTTCGTAAGAGTTCGCGAAGGTCATGAAATCTTCGTCGTCGAAACTCGGCAGGCTCTCCGGATCGATCGCCGGAAAAAGGCGTGCCAAAAGCCCGGAAACGTCTTCAGTTTGGTCGTAACATCTCATCGACACCCTTCTTTTTTCGTCACATCGTATGTGACGCTTTTTCCGTACCATGCGCAAAGTATAAAGTATATACATGCCACCTCGGCGGAGACACCATGGGAGAAAGAAATATCGGATCGAAAACAGAAAACATGAAGGTCTACACATTCCCTATACTATTCTTATGAGCGTTTTTACGACCTTCATGCGGGTCATTTCAAGCCAATAGCGGTTTACCGTTTCTATTTTAGTTAACATTTGATGAAAAAAAACGATTTAGCAGTGACGCATAAAACTTCAATGGAGAAACGATGGGGCTTTCCAAATCTTCCTATCTCAAAGGTCTGCAGTGTCCCAAACTGCTTTGGCTGAGTCGACACAGGCCCGAAGTTCTGGCCCCTACGGATGCCGTGAAGCAGCGGATTTTCGATACCGGTAACCGCGTGGGTGAGCTGGCGCGGGGCCTTTTCCCGGGCGGCAGTGAGATCCCCTTTGATAATACGACGTTTTCGCAAAAATGCGAAATGACGCGAAATTTGCTCGAAAGCGGTGAAGAGGTGATCTACGAAGCGACCTTCGCCACGGAGGATATGCTGGTGATGGTGGACATTCTTCGCCAAAAAGAGGACGGCGCCCTGGAGATCTACGAAGTCAAAAGTTCCACCTGGAGCGATAAGAAGAAAGAGAAGGACCTGGAGGTCTATCTGGAGGATGTGGCGGTGCAGTACCATACCCTCATCGGGCTGGGATACACCGTCTCCGCCGCCTACCTCGTGCTGATAGACAGCTCCTACGAGCGCGGCGAAAGGCTTGAGACCGATAAACTTTTCGTCAAACTCGACGTAACCGGGTGGATAGAAAAACGGCTCGAGCCCATCGGCGGACGCATCGGTGGGTTTATAGCCCTGCTGGGCGAAGAATCCGAACCCGACGCCGACATAGGCGCCCACTGCAACAAGCCCTACGAATGCCCGGCCAAGGCGTACTGTTGGCGCGAGCGCCATGCCATTCCCGAGAACGAGAGCGTTTTCGACCTGCTGCCCATGAATCGGGCGGTCGGACTCTATGAAAAAGGGGTCGTGCGCATCGACGATATCCCCGAAGATGAAAAACTTTCGGAAAACCAGCGGTTCGCCGTGGAAGCGTGGAAAAAGAAAAGGATCTATGTCCAAAAGGAAGAGATAGCCCGGTTTGTCGCTTCGCTCACCCATCCGCTATGCCATATGGATTTCGAAACCTTTCAGGAGGCGGTCCCCTCCTTTGCGGGGCAGAGGCCGTATCGTCAGATGCCGTTTCAGTATTCGCTCCATATCGAAACAGAAGAGGGCGGGCTGGAACAGAGGGAATTCCTTGCGCAGGAGGGGGAGGACCCCAGGCCGCGGTTTGTAAAGACTCTTTTGCAGGATATTCCAAGCGAGGGGACGATACTCGTCTACAACAAAGGCTTCGAAGCCGCCCGACTCGAAGAGCTGGCGCGCGACTTTCCCGAACATGCGGACGCGCTGCAGGTTCTGAAGGCGAGGCTCGTGGACCTGGGCGAACCTTTCAAGAAGCGGTGGTACTACCACTGGGGCTTCCTGGGACAGTGGTCCATCAAGCGCGTCCTGCCCCTGCTGGTGCCCGACATGCAGGACGCCTACGCGCGGCTAAACGGCGTCCACCACGGTGAAGAGGCGATGGACGCCTACCTGCGCCTGCCGAACATGACCCCCGACGAGAGGGATCGCACCCGTCGGGCGCTGCTGGAGTACTGCGGGCTCGACACGCTGGCGATGGTGGAGATTTTAAAAAAACTGAGAAAATGAAAAATCATTTCATTGGTCTATTTTTTGAATTGGCAAAAAATAATATTTCCATGCTGAAGTAGTGTCTTCACAATTGTCTACGTCTTTCCAATTACGATCAGACCCGATTTAAATTAATAAAAATATAAAATAATATTTTTTAAAGTAATTATTTATTATAATAATTTTTCAAATAAAAAGGAGAATTGATGTCTGGCGGAGATATTGCGGTTGCTTCATTGGTTACTTTTGTATTCATTTTTGGTGGTGTTATGATTTCCAATTTTATAAAATCAGCAGAGAGTGGTGTAAAGTTGTTAGGAACCTTGGGGAATTATCATGTATTAGACGACGGCCATAAAATTTATCTGTCTTTGGATAAATTTAATACAATGAATGCTATGCCTATTAGTAATATAAATTTCAATGCAAGTGCGGCTGGTAGTATGTCTATGAGTTCTAGTGGTTTGGCAAATAACCTTGTGGATGGATTTACCCAAGCATTAGGTTCATTAAATATTTTATTCATTGGTGAAAATGGGAATACTATTAGCGTAAACGTACCCAATAATGCACAAAAAGCTGCTCTCATACAATATATACAACAAAAATTATTCCAACGTAATATGATGTAAAAATCCTAAACATTATAATAGTTCCAATGTGTGGATCAACTGCTCACTAGGGAGTGAGAAGACTACTTCTATTTCAAGTTCAAGTACTTCACGTTTGTAATGGTCAATGACGTTGAACAGATGCAAGCTCTTGCCGTTTCCAAGCTGATCGTACATGAAATTCATTGATCTGACATTATCGGAAGATGTTGGAACTTTGAGCGGTTCCGGCTTCTCTCGTTTGATGCGCAGGTTCAGTTCGAATTCCCGGTAGATCCAATAAATGCGCTTATGGTTCCATTTGAAACCTTTGACATTGCGAAGGTAAAGGAAGCAGAGCCCGAATTGTCAATTGACGTATAGAGCCGTTAAAGGCCGCCTGTTTCGATTCTTACGGTATCGCAAAGCAGTAACTCATGAAGGAGTGTCTTGATCCGCCATAAATAGTTTCGCGAGAAGTTCGTCGTTTGTGATTACATAATGGGTATGTGTTGTCGTGAACGATTTGTGGCCGAGCTGTTTCGATACGAGCGCTGGTGGTTTTCCCGCACCTATTTCCCTGGTTGCCCAGCCTCTGCGAATACAGTGAAACCCGCTCATGTCATCCATGCCGGCCGCCTGATAGATCCATTTGGAGTAGTTGTAAAGCGCCGTATAGCTGATCGGTTCATTGTGAACAGGCGTTCTTGACGCGATATATCTGGTTTTGTCTCCATGGAAGTAATGATGCATACGGTCCAGATGTTTTTTTAAAAACTTTGTTGGGGCCACCACCTTTCTGGCGCGACCTCCTTTGGCCTCCTTGACGGATATGGCGTAAAGATCGAGCACATGACCGTTTTCGAAACGTTTTGTAAACGGTTCGAAATCTTCCAGTTTCAGATGCAGCGCTTCGCTGGCACGCATGGCCGTCAATGCGTAAATGAGCATCAGTAGCGAATTGCGCCATGCCACGAACTCTCTTCCCTTGCCCGATCCGCTCGATCCCACCAGGGTTTTGTAGTAGGCCGGCCACTCGTATGCGGTGGAGACGAGCGCAGCAAGCTGGTTTTCGCTCAAGTATCGCTGGCCAAGGTCGTTTTTGGTGCTGCTGGCTTTGGCGACCTGGGGGAAAATGCGTGTGAAATCGTGGCCATCTTTGTTCTGCATGCTGATAAATCGTAAAAAACTCTTCAATACGGTCAATCGATGTTGCAGGGTCTTCTGGTATCTGGCGGGAATGGGCGTATCTCTGCCGTTTGGGCCAAAATTTTGATTGTATTTTTCCATTATGGCATCATATTCGTTTTGCGGAATGCGTCCAGTCTCCAAATCTCGAGCGGCCAGCTTTTCGACATAATACATAATGTATCTGTTGATAAATTTGGCCCCTATTTCATGAATCTGCAGTTTCCCGTCATACAGTGCACAGAAAGTGACAAAAGTGTGCAGCGCTTCGGAATAGGAACGCATTGTTGAAGACTTGCCGCTCTTTTCTATTTTAAAGCGCTCAATCCATATGTCTATGTCATCACTCAAACTTTTGTATTCAGATAATGCATAATCTGCAATATCATCCCTGAAGTCATCAAATATCTCTCTTTTATGCATTTCCATTGCCCACCATTCATTTTGTAAGTGACCATATGAAGTCTGATTTGCTCGATATGAACGTTTATATTATGGTAATGTTATATTATCATAATAATATAAAAAGTACTCAATAATCGAGGAATACCTATGGAGAAGCCTATATTTCCGGTTTTCACAATAAATATTCAATAAAATAGCGATTATGGGTAATCTAATTGGCATCGAATGGCACAATTGTTTTTAAAAGTGTATAATTTATGCAATAATACATTATTAAGAATCATAGGATATAAAATGGCAATTAAACGCATTGATATTGATAAAGAGACTTTCGAGTTGCTGAAAAAGCACTTTGAACCACTAAATGAACGTCCAAGATCCGTTAGTGTATTCGAAGATGCATTGTCACATATTGTAAAAGAATATGACAGAAATCACAATAAAAGTGTCGATCTTGACGATGAAACGGAAAATCGCAT
Source organism: Hydrogenimonas cancrithermarum (assembly GCF_030296055.1). NCBI lineage: Bacteria > Pseudomonadati > Campylobacterota > Epsilonproteobacteria > Campylobacterales > Hydrogenimonadaceae > Hydrogenimonas > Hydrogenimonas cancrithermarum. The sequence goes on along the minus strand of NZ_AP027371.1, from coordinate 50,039 downwards.
TGAAGGCCTGGCTGCATACGGGATTATAGAAAGCAGGGAGGCGTTTATACAAAAATGCGTAAAGGAGTGCGCCAACGAACTTCTCCCGGAACTTGAACGCCGCATCGAAGAAGAGATTTCACGAAAGAAAAGAATGTATGGACTCGAAGAGAAGCGAAGCTCGTAGAAAATTCCGCTCCTCGTTCGTATTGACACGGGTTGTGAATGGCAGGACGAGGTACTACAAGATTATTTGTCAGCCTACTCTTTTTGGCGAATATGTTGTCGTTCGGGAATATGGGTCTGTCCATAATCGGAAAGCGACAGGCCAGATAACGCAATATTTTCAATCGGCGGAAAAAGCGTTTGAAACGGTTATATCTCTACTTTCTCAAAAGCGACGAAAAGGGTATGTTTAGCAATCAATCACTTAAAATTCTTGCCTTATCAATGAAGGTGAAGTCTGCCCCACCAATTCTACTCGACTCTCCCCGCCACCACTTTTGTGTATCTTGATCTGTAGTGGAATACGCTCTTTCATCGTCTCGACGTGAGAGATTACCCCTACCATCTTCCCTCTGCTCTCAAGCATATTGAGTGCATTCAGTGCGATATCGAGCGTATCGGTGTCGAGCGTTCCGAAGCCTTCATCGAGGAAGAGGGAGTCGATGGATATCTTTTGGCTCGCCAGTTCGGAGAGCCCAAGAGCGAGCGAGAGGCTCACAAGGAAGCTTTCTCCACCGGAAAGGGTGTTGGACGGACGTATCTCATCCCCCTGATATTTGTCGATCACTGCGATCTCGAGCTGCTGCCCTTCCTCTCGGAGTCTGACGATGGCGTATCTATCCGAGAGGAACGCCAAATGCTTGTTCGCAAGATAAATCAACTGATCAAGGGTGATACCTTGGGCGAATTTGGCAAACTTCGCTCCGTCAGAAGCGCCGATAAGCTCGTTGAGTTTCTCCCACACCTGTTGAGACTCACGGTGATCGGCAAGCTCTTCCAACTTCGCTTTATGTCTCTGTCTATTTTGCGCATCTGTGTCGAGTCGGCTCTTTATCTTCCCGAGCGCTTCCCGGAGTGCGCCGTAAAGCTCTTCCTGCTTACGCTTCTCTTCCAGTAGCACCTCGAGCGTTTTGTCGGAAATATCCTTATCTTGGAGTGCGGTGAGTTTTGCCTCGGTATCGCGTTTTCTGGTCATCGCCTCTGTAAGCTTGGAGTTTAACGCCTCACAGGTTGACCGCAGCGCCTCCCTTTCCGCTTCGGGAAGCAGGGCATCTTCCAACATCTGTTCGCTCTCGAAACCCTTTTTTTTCATCTCGGAATTAAATCCTTCGGTAAGCTTTTCACTCTCTTCCTGCTTCTTGAGATGCGCTTCGCTCGTTGTCTTGAAGATTAGTTCTCTATCAAGCAGCGCAGCCGTCGTCACATGGAAATCGTTCGATAAGGCATTGAAAGCCTGTTGAATTTCCTGCCACTTCTTTTCGACCGATGCGGTGTAGGCTTCTATATCTTCTACGTCCAATACCTCTTTTTTCGCCTGTTCGATCAACATCGCTCGTTCCCGGAGTGTTTTGAATTCCTTTCGCATAGTGTCGAGTGTTCGCTCTTCGCTCTTTATGGTACTTGTATGCGTACCGATCTCAAGTTTTATCTTGTTGTATTGCTCTGTACTCTCTTGAAGCGCTTTTTCGTTGCGCTCGTAGGCGGCTTTCCTCTGCTTGAGCTGCGTATAGTGTGTCATAAGTGTGGAGATCTCGAACGACAGCCCGTAAATGTTCCAATATCCGTTAAGTTTTTCCTCGTGCTTACCGAGGCTTTGCTGGTGCTTTTTCAAGTTCTCTTTGTCGTGTTCGAGGTCGCGCTCAAGACGGGAAAGGTCGTTCCTGAGCGTGCCTGTTACCCTTTCTGCATCGAGATAGGCTTCGCGCTTCTTCTCTTTTTCTGCAAGCAGGGCATCCCGTTTAGTGCGTAAGCCGGTTAGTCGGGATAATTTAGAGGCTGCCGCCTCCATGCTCTCCCGCACGTTCGCTTCGCTCTCTTCCGATACCACTACGTCGTGTGCTTTAAAGAAGCTTTCGTGCTCGGCAATTCTCGCCTCGATCTTTTGATATTCAAGCTGTGCGCTATTCGCTTGTGTCTCCTCTATGCCGAGTTTTCTTTCAAGTTCGGTCAGACGCGATTCTTCTTCGGTAAGTTGTCGCTGCAACGAGAAGATTCTATCGTCCGTTTCGGAGGCGGTAAGCGCATCGCTGTGTTCGATATAAGGCTGTTCGGTCGAACCACAGAGGAAACACGCCTCCCCCTCTTGAAGTCTTTTGCGATCCTTTTCGTACTTTTGGATCAGCAGCTCTTTTTCTTTCGTGGTTTGGAGGGTTTGAAGATGCTCTCGCATGGTCTCGATCTTGCCGTTCAAGGCATCTTTTTGTACCGTAAGAGACTGCATGGATGCCATATGATGCTTATAGTTCTCACGCTCCTGCTCAAGCAGTTTGGTATCGCTTCCGAACGATTCAAGCCGAGCCAAGATCGCTTCCTGCGTTCTTTTCGACTGTTGTAGTCGCTCTTCCTGCGCTTCGAGACTTTTGACGTGCCTATCGGCTTCTTCATAGAGTCGTGCCGCCTCATCTGCTTCCGTTTTGCGTTGTTTCAACTGTTCATCCGCAGCGGAAAGCGCCGTTAGGGTGTCAGTCTGTTTCGTTTTGGTCTCGTCTATGCGCTTCGTGATTTCCTCTATCTGTCTTAGATCGTTCCGGTGGCTTTCAAGCAGTGTCGCTATGATCTCGATATCCGACACCAGTGTGCGGTCTGCTCGATGACCGTTTCTATATGCCTCGCAACTCCCTATATCATCTTTGAGTTTTGCCTCCTTCTCTGTGAGTGCGTCGAGTTTGGCTCTGGTGGCTGCGAGTTCTCCCTCTTTTTTGGTGATATCGCGCTCTTTCTCCACGATCTGCTTACGGGTCTCATCCAACCTGCTTTGCAACTCTCTGGCTTTTTGTATCTTTGCGCTTAGGGTTTCGTAGTCCGCTTTGCCTTGGGTACGGAGCGCTTCCATCTTCGCTCTCTCCGCTTCAAGCGTCCGCTTCTTTTGCGTAAGTGTCGCGACCTCTTCCTTGAGCGACTTCAATTTGTCAGTGCTCTCCTCGAGGGAACGCTCCATCTCTTTTTTACGCTCATAGACGGCACTGACAGATAGTGCTTTGTCCGAAAGTGTCAACTTTTCAAAGAGAGTTTTGCTGCGTTCTATCTCTTGTTGCGCTGTCGCTTCGTCTTTGGTATAGGTCTCCATGTCTTTTTGCAAAGAAACGAACGTGTGTTTTATCTCATAGACTTTTTGGGCGCGTTCCACAAGCACTTTCTGTCTCTTTTCCTCTTCGTTTTTTTCCGTAAGCATCTTTTCAAGCTCTCGACTCTCCTCTTCGGGCAGACACCCGATTGCGCCAAGCTCGGTCTCTATCAGCTTGATCACTTCGCGACCCTCTCTGGCGCGTTCAAAGACGATTTTGGATATCTCGCTGTATATCTTCGTTCCAGTGATCTTCTCCAACAGTTTGGAGCGCTCTTTCTCTTCCGCTTTCAAGAAAGCGTCGAACCCACCCTGTGCCAGCATCATAGACTGGGTAAAGCGGTCGAAGTCAAGCCCGGTAAGCGCTTCGATCTTTTTAGGCACTTTGCTCGCTTTGGCTTCGATGATCTCTTCATTGGGAAGGGAGACAAGCTCCATTTTGGCAGATTGAAAGTTCCCGTCCGGCTTTCCTCTCGCTCTACGCAGTGTCCAAGAGGATCGGTAGTGTTTTCCCTTGACCTCGAATTCCACTTCGCACATCGCCTCACCCGTACCTCTTGACATGAGCTCTTGCACTTCCGAACCCTTGGAGAGTCTTGCGGTACGTCCATAGAGTGCACAGGTGATTACATCGAGCAGGGTCGTCTTGCCCGAGCCTGTCTCACCCGTAATGGCAAAGAGGGAGCTTCCGTTGAGAAACGATACGAAGTCTATCTCGTTCTCTCCCTTGAGTGAATTGATGTTTCTTGATCTCAATCGCAAAATCTTCATGCTGTAGCCACCTCGTTCTCAATGGTTTTAAATTCGGTGATCAGCTTTTCGCGCAGCACTTCATCTTCCATATCGTCAAGCTCCAACCGCTTCATAAACATCTCGAGCGGCGTGATCTCATCGAGATCGACGATCTCCAATTCGGTGATGCCCACAGAGGCGGCGGAGCGTGTGACCTTCTTTGCCAGCAGGGTGAGGTTGTGCGCGTCGGCATACTCCTGAATCTCCTGCAACGCGGCATAGGTGTTGTCATCGATGATCTCCACCTCTGTCCAGCCCTCTTCATCTTCTATCTCTTTCAACGCATCGAGTATTTCCTCTTTGCTTCCCTTGATACGGTAGAGGTTACGGAACGTAGGTATCTCGACCTCTTCGACAAGAGGGATAGCCCCGTCGAATCCAACGATCGTCACCTTTTTTCGATTGCCCGCTTCACTGAAACTCAAAGGAATGGGGGAACCGCTGTATCGCACATGGTCACATCCGCTGCCAACCTTTTGGCTTCGGTGCAGATGCCCCAGCGCCACATAGTCGAAGCGTTCGGCAAGAAAATTGCTTGGGATGTTCATGGTGCTGCCGATGTATATCTCCCTTTCGGAGTCGCTCGTCTGTCCGCCTACGGTAGTGAAGTGCCCTGTGGCGATAACGGGGATATGCGGTTCTTTCCCTATGATCTCTTGAGCGGCATCGGCTATTTCGTTATAGTAGTCTTCCATCCCTTCGATCAGCGCTGCCTCTTTCTCCTGGTGAGATTCGCCAGACACCCCTTTTCTCACCACACCGTCACGCAAGAAAGGCACGGCACAGACAACACCGGCAAGAGCACCCAGATTGTCGTAGAGTTTAATAATGCGTTCGCTATTGTCCTCTTCCCCACTTGAGACCACATGCACATCGAGCAGCCCCAATATCTCTTTAGGTGCGTTGAGTGTCGCAATAGAGTCGTGGTTTCCCGCCGTGATAATGGTCGTCCTGCAGGTAGTGGTACACAGACGCTTGAGGAAGGTGTAATAGAGTTCAAGAGCGTAGTTTGGCGGTGTGCCCGTATCGAAGATATCCCCGGCGACGATCAGTGCGTCGACCTTGTGTTCGTCTATCGTCTCGATCAGCCAGTCAAGGAAGGCACGGTGCTCCTCTTCCCGGCTTTTTCCCATGAACTTTTGCCCCAGATGCCAATCGGAGGTATGAAGTATCGTTAGAGGTCTCGTCTCTTCTCTTCCTCGTTGCCAAACTGCCCTTTGTGTGGTCTCTCTGCCATTGTGCTGCTCCTGTTGTGACGGTGCGTAAAATTTGCATCTACCTCTTTTTCATAGGGTGAAACAAGAGATGTTTCATCTAAAATCATAGCCAAATAGAAAATATATGTCAAATATTTTCTAAATAAAGTTGAAAATATGGAAATTATATGTTAATATTATTCTAATATTGGATATGACGCCGTTCCGTTTCACCGAATGGAGAGGTTGAGGTAATTATGAAGCAGTCGAAAAGGAAACAATGATGGAAAATCGCATCAAGGGTATCTACGAAGCACTTTATGAGGGTGTGAAAAACAAACAATACTTTGCACAACGCTATAACGTCACCACAAAAACCATCGAAAACACGGTGGCAAAAACTGAGGGGGACGTAATTTACGATCGTAAGCTCGGCGGCTACCGTTTCGCTTTTTTGCTTCCCAAGTACATCCCTCACGATCTGTTGGTCGAACTACTGCAAAACAGCATCGGCAACGAGACCGCCAAACACGACTTTCTTACACTCTCACGTCTACTCAAAGAGCGAGAGGGTGTTCATCTTCCCATGATCCCCACCTCTCTCGTGTCCTCCCTCACCCGAAAGCTCATCATGCTGGAAGTCGCTATTCGCTCAAACTGCGTAATAAAAGTCAATTATGTAGGCAACGAAAAGCCTATGGAAGAGAAATACATCAGACCGCATAGGATCAACACTTCCGAAAACTCCTACTACCTGTACGGAAGCTACGATGCAAGAAACAAGAAGAACATAGGCGAGTACAGGTCGTTTGCCGTCAACAGTATGCACGATATCGCCCCGGTTGAATGGGTCAAAGGCGAAAGTTTTTTTATGGAAGGCACCGGGAACGCTTACGGGGTCATCACCAAAGAGAGGTTTGTGATGCTCAAACTCACGGGCAACAGTGCCAACTATTTTAAACGGGAAAGACAGTTCAGCAAAGAACAGTTCGATTTTATCGCCGAAGAAACTGACGGTACGGTGCTTATGAAGATGTACTACAACAATCTGCAAGAGGTAATCAAGCTGGTACAACAGTGGATGCCCCATATGATTGTTGATGAGAGTGCTCCCGAGAGAACAGAGGTCTATGCTGCGATCAAAGCGAATTTCGACAAGCTTGTCGGTAGCGGTGCGCTATGCGATCCCCCCTCCTCGCCGTAGACACCTACATTGCCAGTACGAAACGCCCCCTCATTATCCAGCGGTGAGCCCATCATCGACCGATGTGCCTTCAGTAGTTCTTCGAGTCGCGTCGTGTCGTACTCTTCGATGATCTCGTAGGTACGGATCACCCCTTTGACCTCTTCGAGTTTGTGGTCTTATCCGAGTATTTCGAACCGATGATGTCCATACTGAGACAGAGGGTCGATTTCGCCCATCCCATCGGGATAGGTCGGTCGTCGTCGGTGGTACATTTTAGCGCGTCCTTTAACAGAAATTGGTCCAAAAGCAAACTCACCGTTTGCGATAGGTTCAGCCCTCTCGTCACACGAAGCTTTTTGAGTTGAGCATCATCGAGATAGTCCGAGATCCAGGTATCGAGCCGGTCAAACAGCTCAACATATGCCAGCAGAGTGTCATCAAAGTGCTGCAACACTTCACGGGCTCGATCTCTGTGTTTGGAGTTACGCCAAAAAAAGGCTTTTGTCGAAACTGCGGCGGAGATATACCAGGGCGATGGTGTACTCCTTACAAGTGTTACATTGTAATATATTTAGAATAAAGGTATCGTTTTGGTCATGGTTGACAAACGGGACACTCTAGGGTAATATAATAACAAAAAAGGATTACCGTGAGTATTGCACAACAGATCAGATCACGACTGGATCACCTCGATTTCAATCGTGAGTACGATGCTTCTGTCTTTGACGGTATTGCCTCTAAAGAAACCATTAAAAAGACCTTGCAGCGTAGCCGTGATAGAGTCGGTAAAACAACCACCAAATATTTCTATCTCAAATATACTCCCCAAAGCAAAAAAAAGGCACCTTATGAAGCCTATGATGACGAGGAAGAGGTGCTGTTTGACCCTTCTGAATTTAGCTTCAACGCTTTTTGGCAAAGCGGTAAATCGACCATGCAAAAGATCTCTTCTGTCATCCGAAATTACCTGATGGCTATGGATCAAAATGATATTTGTCTACTCTGCCGAAAATTTGGCAAAAACAGGGTCAAGGCAGAACTCATTGCTACCTACAAAGCATTTTACAAACAAGGGTTCATAGATGTAAAAGGTCATAGAGTGCCACTTGAAGGAAGGTATGACCGCAACCCTATCTTTAAAGAAATTCTGAAGATGATCCATGACTGCTAATGTCATCACACTTCTTGAGCAGATCAAAGAGCTTGAGATCTTTGAGACACATCCACTTTACTTTGTCGGTGGTACGGCTTTGGCATACTATCTTGAACACAGGATCTCTGAAGATATCGATATCATCGGTACCGCACCCTTGCCGCATCGCCAGATCACAAACACGATCATGGCACTTGGCGGTACCAAACTCAAAGATGCTAACGCAATGGCATTACGGCTTGCCGGACTCTTTCCCGATGAATACATGCTAAAATTCAATCTTCATGGAATCAAGCTGGAGTTTTTTGCAGCATCTACACCACTACAGAAAGAGATAATCAAAACAGCATCGAGTCAACCCTACAAAAAAGGCAAACTACAGATCATCGATCTGCCATCCATCGCAAAACTCAAACTCATAGCCCTCCTCAATCGAAAAAAATCGAGAGACCTGTTTGACTTTAAAATAATACTTGAAGAAAATAGACTCACAAAAGAGCAGATTTTGGAAATAGCATCAAAAGCAATCAAGGAAATAGACTCTTTTTCAACTTTCTATGATTTTATTGAAAAGATGCAGGTAGCTGAAGATGATGAGATCGTCTATCTTGATGAAAAAGACCCCAAACCATTAAACTGGGATGAGATTCATAAAGAAGTACTTTCGCTTCTTTCATCAAAAATGTAATACGATTAACTGTCAGTGGAATTAGGAGTCAAAAATCGCCCGTTATCTACTGACATTTTGAATTTTTAAATTTTACAAAAAGCCTTCAAAGAAGAAGATCCGCCAGGAAGGGCGATCGGTGAGCGGAAGCTAATCCTCCCCAACTCGGTGTAAGGGATACGATGATGAAAATACGGGTCTATTACGATAGACGCAAGCTAACGCCCATAAGGCGGAAAAGCCCCTGTTTTACGGGCTTTGCGTTTTTGCCTTTCCTCTAAAAAGCTACTTTAAGCGTAAAAATGGGCACAGTCAATTTTCATACCCGATATATCTGTTTCCAAGTGTTTAAGAATTTTAGATATAATAAAGAGGAAATCGGTTAAAGGATAATAAATGTTAGTAGATGAACTTATCGCAAAAGTAAAGGAAGCCGAAAAGAAGCGTACACCGAAACAAAGTCGTGAACTTCTCATAAAAGCACGGATTCTGGATAAAAACGGCTATTATGATGCCCGCTATTTTAGAAAAGAAACCGTAGAAAAAAGTAAAAAGCAAGCGGTAGCCTCCTAAATTGTACTCCACAAAACCAACATTTGTATACGGCTTTCACGGACTGGATAAATCTGTTGCCGTCGATATTCTCAATCAAAAAACCGATTTTAAACCAAGTAAAAATAGCTATGATTGGCTTGGCGAAGGTGTCTATTTCTGGGAAGACAATTACAAGAGAGCCAAAGAGTACGCTCAAGTTGCTTCAAAAAGGAAAGACTCCAAAATAAAAGAACCTTTCGTTTTGGGTGCCATTATCGATTTGGGAAACTGTTTGGATCTGCTAGATCAGAAGTATCTTGATTTTTTGAAAATTGCGTATGATAGCCTCAAAAAGGAACTTGAATCGGAAGGAAAATCTTTACCGACAAACTCTGCTTTTGGACCGCACGACTTTGACTTTAAAAAAAGGGAGCTTGATTGTGCGGTCATTCGATATGCGCATCAATTGGCAGAAGAAGCCGGAGAAAAATTTGATTCGGTACGTGCCGCTTTTTGGGAAGGGGAAAAGCTTTATCCCGGAGCAGGCTTTAGAACCGGTAATCATATTCAGCTTGCTATTCTCAACCCTAACTGTATCAAAGGTGTATTTATTCCTCGCCAAAAAGTTTAACTTTTCAGTCTCCCTTCTATTGATTGTTAACTATTTGATGTGATGCTTCACTTGCGCTTGCATCGCCTTACGGTGCAACGTTTCGGGTACATTCTCTTCGAGTCTTTTTTCAAAGCCCCTATCACCCCGCTGTATTTTTTCAATAATCTCACCGGCGGTATAGTTGGTGCCCCAAAAAGCTGCTTCGATACGCTTCTGCTCTGCCGGCTGCAAACCAATCACTTCGATACGGTCTCTTTTGTGGCGTCTTTAAGGCTGTTGACGTGTTTGCTCATCCAGACGTTTACGATATGCCATATCTTTGGCGACCACCATAGCGTATGCCAATACTTTACCCTTTCTTTCCAACCGCTTTAAGAAAATAGAAAAAATGGGCACACTCAATGATGAAAGCCTCTAAGATACCATATTTATGGGGTTTGAGAGTAAAAATAAGGGTCTATTACGAGGGCTCATCCATCGCCTAAAAGATTGGCCTACTCTTCGTTCAACTTTGCTTCATAGTGATAACACGATTCGCTGAGGCCGAACGCTTTACAGGCCAGACGTATCGTAATTCCTTTTTTCTCGACGACGGCACGTTTCGCCATCCTCTTAGCCGAAGATGGCTTCACCACTTTGTTTGTCCTCACTACACGTCGGGATTCCGCTTGCTTCATCCAAAGCCTTCTGGAAGATTTCGGCTTTGAGACGCTCTTCGGCATACATCTTCTTCAAGCTCTTTGAGTCTGGCCATCATCAAGGCATCCATTCTGCCTCCCTCGTGACACCTTCTATTGGGAACATGCAACCAAACTGCAACCAAACGTCACCTTTCATTAGGAATTATTGCATCAAATTTTTGCAAAAATTGCAATATTAAGGGTAAAAAACTTTCGCTACCGCTTTTTCTAACTGCATTGCACATTGTCAAACCACTCATATTCAATATTCCCAATAAAGGGTAACGTTAGAGCAAAAAATATAAACAAATTGGTGACGTTTGGGTGTAATCCTAATAAAAGGTGACACTTCAAGGCGATTTTGTAAACATATTGGTGACGCTCAAAATGGCTCGGGAGCCAAAAAAAGCATATCGGGGGCACTCCCCATATACGATGTAACAAAAAAGTACCAGATTATCTTCACCACAACTCACAGTTTTGTCTATCCGGTATGGAACTGCAAGGAAAAAGCAGACCGTCGATATGGATTGTTTTAAAAAATCAGTTTCTTGTAATGGACAAACGAGATAGATACACAAAAGAATACCATACTGAAGTTATTGGTGAAAAATGCTGCCAACGAAGCGATTGATGCAACAAAAACGGCAGTCTCGTTATATAGTAGAAAGAATTGGATCGGCCTTCATCAAATAAACAATATTTGCATATAAATCAGTAACAAAATAAGTTTACAAAAATTTTATTTATGTTTAATATATGTATACCAAAGGATGATCGTTGTTTGACTACGGTAAACCTGTCACCGCTGAAAAGTTTTTCGGGAGGAAAGTGCAGAAAAAAACTCTTTCTCTCATTGGTCAATGATGGCGTCGGCTTCATGGTCAAGGCCCCACGGCACTGCGGGACGACATCGATCGTACTGGAGGTTCTGCGAGGACAGGAGCATATCTATTTGGATTTTCGCCGTGTACCGAGACTTTCCATTTTTCGATAGAAGCGGCCTTACACAAAAAGGAGATGTCAGAGTATGAGAGACTGATCTTCTCTCTGGAAATTGCCGACCGGATCGGACAAAAGCTCCCCCAGATACTCTACCGGATCAGGAAAGGTCTGATGGATATCAAAATACCACTTTCGTCAATTTAGCGATAGCTCCCTTTGAAAACCGTATACGGGCTTTTGTGTCACTTGGTTGTTGTCACGAAAGATCGCCGTGAAGTCCTCGATGAGATTATCGCCAAGCGACTTGAGCAGATCGTCCGTGACCTTTTCGAGAGCGGATGAGATGCGAGATCGCGAGCAAGGCCGATCACCTGCACTTCGTCTTCGAAGCGCCGCCGCAGGTACTCCTTTCCAAGTTGGTCGATACGTAAAAGGATCTGTCTCCTTGTGATCATTAGTCGTTCCGTTTGTGAAGCGATTATCCGTTCTCTTCCGCCGGTAAACATGCCTCGGTTTCAAATTTGATATGCGAACCGTTGATGGTCGCCGAATGTGATAAGATTATGAAAAACGCGGCGGGAAAAAGCGCTGTCAAATCTTTACCGACCCCGTCAGCGGTAAAATGGAGAAAGGAATACGAATCGAATGAACCCAGTCAAAACCATAGCCGGATTTCTGCTCTTTACCAACGACGCGGTTCTGGATCTTCTGTGCGAGTGGAGAAGGGGGCTGCTGGCCGCGAACACCTTCGAGTCACGCATCATGCTCTATCTGCTGCATCCTTTCCATGTGGGGCTGATGCGGACATCCGGGTTTCTCGACAGATACGCCCTGGAGTTACCAAGAGAAAGGAGGGCAAGAAAATGACGGCCGATCTGTGGTTCGATCCAGCCGAGACGCTGGAAGAGGAGGAGCCTGCTGTTCCCCCGGTACACAGGGATGTTGAGGATCTCGCGTTTTCGCGACGGACGCGCCCCGACAAGGCCGCGAAGAAAGGAAAAGGAGAGAAGATGAAAATAGACATACTGAGCGACCTTCACGCCGATTTCTGGTTCAGACCCTCCCGGCCACTGGAGATGGAGGACGTTAAAAAGCTTTTCCTTGCCTCTTTTTTCAAACACGAAGGCGACACCCCGGGCGATGTCCTGGTCGTGGCCGGGGATCTCGGCCACTACAACGAACAGAACGCCCGGCTTCTCGCGAACCTCCGGGATCTCTTCGGCTATCGCGCCATCCTCTGCGTGCTGGGCAACCACGACTACTATCTCTTAAGCAAAGAGAAGGCGGTCTATCAGAACGACTCTTTCGCGCGGGTCGCGGAGATGAGGAGGCTGCTGGGCGAGATGGAAGACATCCACTGCCTGGACGGGAATGTCGTCGAGATCGACGGCGTGAGGTTCGGAGGGTGCGACGGATGGTACGACGGCGAATACGCAATGCGGCACCTTGGCATGAATCGCTCGCAGGTGCTCGACCTCTGGAGGCGCAGCATGAACGACGCCCGGTACATTCACGGGATGGGGGACTGGATGACGTTCGCGGAAACCCAGAAGGAGTGTATCGGGAAAATTGCCGGGGAAGTGGACGTGATGATCACCCACGTCAACCCCTCCATCGGTCGATCCGACGTATCGAAGCCTTGGCGAAACGAGGAGATCATGGCCTTCTACTCCTTCGACGGCGAAGAGATTCTGAAAAGAGGCTCCATGCGGTACTGGATCTTCGGTCATACGCACCATCGAATCAAGTACGAAAAACACGGGGTGAAGTGCCTGTGCAATCCCCTGGGTTATCCAGAGGATATGAGCTTTCCCAAGATCATGCAGGTCGTGGTTGAAGAATGAAAATTGACATATTGAGCGATCTCCACATCGATTTCTGGTTCAGCCCCTCCCGGCCGCCGAAAATGGACGAGACAGAAAGGCTGTTTCTCCCTCTCGCCACCCGCGACGGCGGCGATCCCGGAGATATCCTGGTCGTAGCCGGGGACCTCGGCCACTACAACAAACAGAGCGTCCAGCTGCTTGAAAACCTTCGGAAACTTTTTGGCTACCGGGCCATCCTCTGCGTACTGGGCAACCACGACTATTACCTTCTCGGCCAGGATAGAACAATCTACCAGAACGACTCCTTCACGCGGGTCGCGGAGATGAGGAGGCTGCTGGGCGAGATGGAAGACATCCACTGCCTGGACGGGAATGTCGTCGAGATCGACGGTGTGAAGTTCGGGGGATGCGACGGGTGGTACGACGGTGAATACGCGATGCGGCACTTTGGCATGGAACGCTCGCGGGTGCTTGGCCTCTGGAAGCACAGCATGAACGACGCCCGGTACATTCATGGAATGGACGACTGGATGGAGTTCGCGGAGGCCCAGAAGGAGCGTATCGAAAAGATCGCGGGCGAAGTGGACGTGATGGTCACCCATGTCAACCCCTCCATCGACAGATCCGTCGTGCCGAAACGCTGGCGAGACGACGAGATCACGGCCTTTTTCACTTTCGACGGCGAAGGGATCATGGAGAGAGGCTCCATGCGGTACTGGATCTTCGGCCACACCCATGATGTGATGGCATACGAGAAGCATGGGGTGAAGTGTCTGTGTAATCCCCTGGGTTATCCGGGCGAGGGGGCGACGGGGGTCATGCGGGTCGTGATCTGACCTCTGTCATATCCATCCGCTGTCGGATAGCTCTATCATGCTCCAGAGGTATGACTTCTTCAAAATCGTCTAAAAAATCGAGTGTCGGCAGTGTATCGGAAGAGGGAAAGCATATATCCAGGTCAAAACTTTCTCGGTGTCCCAGGTGATATGCCAAAGCCGTGCCTCCGATGAGGATGGCTTGATGCTTGGCAAAAAGATCAATGCAGGAAAACGACTCAAGCAGGGCTTTAGTTTGAGGGTTGATCATGCCACACTCTTGTACGCTTGCAGATAGGCGGTCACTTTCTCTATGAGTCTGTCGCTAACACGATCTTTATATTTGAGCAGTGCGGACAAAATACGCTCACTACCAAAATACGCTGCCAACTTCTCTACAATGAAGTCGTTATAGGCTCTCTCAAGTGTGGCGACAATGAAAATATCGGTAGGCACCTTCTTTTTTGGGTCGTTGTTCCAAAGAATCGCCTTGGGCATACCCGCTTCAAGAAGCTCACCGGCACTCACTTGCTCCTTGGCTGAGGGCATATGCTCAAGCAATTTCATCGCATAGGTAGGAACCTGGCCCGACTTTTTCCAGCCGGCAACGGTGTAGTAGGGAATGCCGCTATAGGAAGAAAAGGCTTTTTTGCTGATGCCTTTGGCTTTGAGCAATGCTTCAAAATCTTTGTGTGCTGTTTTCATAATTGTTATTTTAACCAGTTTGTTAAAGTTTGTCAATTTGACAAACTGATTTGGTTGTTGGGACATGGCTGTCTTGGTGTGGTTCGCGGCGACATTTTTCAAAGAGGGAGTGGTCGCTGATCCTCTCCAGCAGCGCTTCAACCTCCCGGGTCACGCCAGACCCGTTCTGGCTCTCTCGAAGCGCGTGAGGATTTCCCGGATCTTCCGGTAGTCCGGGTCGTTCCGGCTTTTGTAGAGCTTCAGGGCCTCCTCCATCAGCCTCGTGTAGCCGAAAAGGGCATAGAGCCCCGATAGTCAGAAATATTTGTGGTCGATGCCGTTCTTCTCACTCCAAACGGCGTAGGCGATTCCGCCAATGATGCCTAGAATCAAAATCACATCGTAGATGTTGTCCGTCATCTTTTGCCTTTTTTTTATTTCACCAATAGGAAAATTGTAGCAAATATTCATTTGGTGAGATTATTTTGGAAATCAGTCAGAATATACTTGAAAAACAAACCCTAATAAAATACCTGATTATTATTGTATTAGAGAAAAAATGGTCAAATCATCTTTGAAAACTCGCATCGAAACGGATACTACGTCGGTACGGCCCAGCCCCTGCGATCAAGAGTCGAGAAAACCCCAAAGGTCGGAAAAGTGGTGACAAACGTAAGAGATATGGCCGGTTTCACAACATTAAGTTTTGTCGTGATATAATTTGATAGGAAAGCCCGTCGCGCGGGTATTCCATCGAGGGGCGGCAACCCCTCTCCCCTGACCGCGCGGGCACGCTTTCCAGCCGAATCTATTTCAGCAAGGAGCTTCGCAAGAAGCTACGCCTACCTCAAGCCGTTATCCAAGCAGCTTCGCTAAATGGATAACGGCGACCACATATCCCTGTTCCTGATCTCTTTTTCGACTTTTTCCAGGTGCGCCCTGATTCTTCTCGTCCTCACCTTTTGCCACTGGAAGCGGTAATAGAATTCGTTTTGCCACAACTCGTCGAATTTTTTCGTATATTCCAGAAAATCCGCATCGCGTTCGAGCTTTTTCATCTCCGGTGTCTTCGCGGCTTCGTGCCGGTAGTCGGCGAGGCGTTGCAGATAGTCGTATTCGTGCTTCAGGGTCTTATAGTATTCGCGCAATTCTTCGGTTTCGGCTTCCCTGATGGTCCAGTCGCTGAACAGCGGCATCGTTTCCGGCGGGGGCAAGGCGGTGAGCTTTTCATCCTCTTTCGGCAGGTCGAACAGGTACGACGGCGCGGCTTTGCCCTCTTTCCAGTATTCCTCTTTCGTGCGCTGGGGCTCGGGCTCTTTTTTTCGCCTTGAGCGCGCGGGTTTCGGGGCGGGTTTTGTCTTGTCCGGCTTCGTTTTCGCTTCGGGGCGGGGCTTGGATGGCTTGGCCTTCCGTTTCGGCTCCGGTTCCGTCGTGTCGGGGCTTTGTGTCCTATCTGCTGTCTTGGCCGCTGTATCGGCTGTTACCTCATCCGTTACCTCATCTTCTGCCCTGTCCGTCGTCCTATCTCCTGCTTTCTCCGCACTTCTCTCGCGTTCCGCCTGCACTCTGCTCTCGTCCTCTTTGCCTTCGTTCGCGGATCGGGGTTGGTTCTTCTTTTTCTCATCCGTTTCGGGCGGGGTTTCGGGGAGTTCTCTTGCCGTGATCAGTTCCGGTTCGGGCTCGGGGGCGGTGTTTTGACTCGGCGGCCTGGCGCATCTCGGATTCGGGGAGGGAAAATGGGCGTACTTGATGTTGTTCTCGTTGAGGTACGGGACGAGGTGCCGGTACATCGTGCGAAGGGAAACGCCGGAGAGCATGGGTTCTACCTTGATGAGCGCCCTTGCAATCGTTCCGATGTAGGCGCCTTCCCTTGCGAGTGCCTTTATCAGCCGGATGTGGCGTTTGAAGAGGTAGCGGTAGAGCCGCCCTTTGTCGGGCATGAACGCCATGATTTCCGCTTTGTCGTATTGTTTGGCCATCGGTGCCGTCATTGTGGTGTCTCCTTTACTGGACCCGCCCCTTGTGGGAGAGTGAGAAATCTTCATTTTTCCGAGATTGTAGCATAGGGGCGTGTAAATTCGCGTCATTTTCGTGTCTGGTTCGTGAAATTCCTATGTAAAAGCCATGACGAGCCCATGAAATCGGCATGAAATTACTATGACATTCCCATGACATTCCCATGACAGCACTATGCCAATACTATGCCAATACTATGACAAATTCATGCCAAAACCATGACGTATCCATGATAAGCTCACGCCATTCCCGCGCCAGCTCCATGATGTTTCCATGCAAAGGCCATGTTTCCGCTCCGATCCGGGCTCGGGTTTGCCGATTTTGTGCGGTTTTGCCCGTCCGGCGGCGGCGGAGAGGGGCTGTATTTGCAAGGTAGGAGTGGAGAGAAACGCCTTGTTTACGGTGTTTGCGCGAAGGGATCGGGGAGAAAAGCGTCTATCCGATTTCAATGCTATACCTCGAGGGGTCGGTTGATGGACTTGCCAAAATCGAGAGCAAAGGAGGCGAGATATTTGCCCAGGAAAGTGCCGATTTTGCCATTCTCGTAAACTTAAACAAGCTGGACATTCTAACCCTCTACAACACTGCGTTTACGTTGAATAAGACGGTTTTGCTTAAAAACGGTATCGTGCAGTATTTGAATATAAAGACGGGCAATATTTTGGAAGGGTGTGAAATCAATACCCTTTTATTAAGGAAAAAACTAAATGATTAGTTTAAGAAAAAAGACTGTACCGATGATTTTGTGCGCTCTTTTTATTGTGAGCGGAAGCGATGCTTTTGCGTGCGGCGGATGCGTTGATCCCAGCAGCGGAGAGAGCATGGTTGCTCATAACAAACAAAACCATTCTTTAATCGTTTCTAATTTATTTTGAAAACGATAAAACTCGAAGTATCTACATATCAAACACTACAATAGAATGCGACAAGACTCTCGTCAACCACACCTAATCTTTGGGATGGGATTGAAGAGTGGATGGAGAGAAGCGGATTTGAAATTTTCGATATCCCGAACGCATGACGATTCAAAGCGATTGTGGTATGATTGGAAAAAGCGGCATATGCTAGTGCGATATTTCATATAGAATACACGACAGGAAATATACGCCATAATTCAGTACAGAGGAGTTCAGTATGGAAATTTGGGCACTTAACGGTATTCTTGCGGTCTGCGTCGTGTTTGGTGCGATACTTCTATACGGGAGGCACCAATTGAACGAGAGACAATGACGATCGGTAACACTCTCCGGAACACCTGTACAACGTATCAAAAAAAGCCTGAAAAATAGAAATTTCGCTATACTATGGACCGCGAGCGACATGAATACTCTTTCCGGCTGGTTACCGGATAGTGTGACAAAGCGGGCGGGCTTCGGTTCTCCCGCTTTTTTCGCCCAACCGAATCTATGCAAAGCGTATACCTGCCGAGAATATCAGAAATACATGTCCACTCGACATGAAAAGGGTACAGCAGATAGAGCATAATACCCAACTGGCGGGTATTCGCCTTCAGCAGACCTCTTCTCCAGTCATATAGCAGTTCCAGAACCGTATCGTTTGTAAAAAGTAAAAATCTCGCTATAGGTTGCATTGTATTTTCACTCCTTTTCTGTTAAGAAAAACATATCCAATCCAACCATCATTCCGGTTTTGGCGCAAGTTTGTCACTTTTTGAAATTCGTTCGATTTCGAGAAGATACAATAGCTCGAAATAACCAAACAAAACCAATTTTTGCTATGGTCGATATTCCGGGCTTTTACCACAATGCTATGTTAATTTTCATCCTAAATTAATTTTTTTCGCGTATGATTAAAAAAGAGAGAATCCAGATTGAAGATTTGTATCAAAATGCCGATCCGCCTGATAGAATAAACGGAAATCACAAAAAAGGGCGGACATGAGTAAAAATACAGATGCTGCAATTAACGGATCGGAGATCGCCAAAACGATGGCGCTCAATCAAGCAAGCGGAGGACTGGTTATGGACTTGAGGAAAATTTCGGACGAACTCGAACGGAAGCTGCAAGACGTGCAGACGCTGATGGAGATCGAAGAGGCCGACGAAAATATGAGTGATGAGCGGAAAGCGGAGCTGGCCAAGAGGTTCTACGAGATCAAGGAGTCGTTCGAAAAAGAGACCGTCCCGGAGATCAACGGCAGGCTGATCGAGAAGATCGCCTCGGTTGCCGGAACGAACTTCGAGAAGAGGATCATCAGGACCGGGGTAGAGGTCAAAGAGTGGATGCTCGACAGGGAGGAGGCGATGAGGGATTTTCACCTGAAGAACCGCGCCTGGATCGGGGGCGGTCTTGAGAATATCGGCCGGCTCATCCTCCAGACCAACGACAACACCCAAAAAGCGAAGCTATATCTGGGAAAGGAGATCAGGGCGTTATGGGACGGCATGATGCTCAGGTTCAAGCAGCTGAACGAAAGAATCGACACGCTCGAAAAACGCCTCGCGAGGATGGAGGAGAAGATCGACGCGATCGTCGAGAACACGAAGAGAAGGAGATATTGATGAGCGATCCGCTTTTCGAGAAACTGTCCAAAGACGAAAGCCTCAATGCCGACATGATCGGAAGCCTCTTCGGCATCGACGGGGCGGTGGTCGCCGCCGCGCAGGAAGAGGGGAAGGCGAAGAGGGAGCGGGCGCTGGCCGAGCGGGCCGCGAAAGAGGCGGAAGAGAAGGCCGCGAAGGCGGAACTGGATGCCAGGGCACACGAGGAGCTGGTTATGACGGGCGCCGATGCGGGCGAAATACACAAAGCAAAGAAGGACCCTATAAACCTCGAATTCAGGAAGGTCGAAAGCGAGCTCGGGCACTCCTTCCGTGAACACTTCGACCTCATCCGCAACACGGTCGCGATCTCCTCGCAATAACGTTGGAGCACGGATAGAATAAAAAACTCGCGCTATCCCGAACTCTATATCATTCCCGCGCTTTTGACATCCTTGCCGAGAAGACAGGGCGCGACGGACATATGTTTCGCCTTCGGATCGAAATCGAATACGAACACGCCGTCTCGCTTCTCGTCCTCCCACCCTTCTCCATGGGTGAAGAACTTTATGTAGGTCTCCGCCGCCCTTATGAATTCCCCGGAAGCGGCAAGCTCGGCGGCACGGGGAACCAGGCATATCCCTTCGGCGATATTCGTCACCTCGCCGTTGTCTATTTTCCATCCGTGCTTTTCCTTGACGAGGTAAAAAGTGTATTTGTTGAGATGGTTTTTCCATACCGCCTGCGGATAGGCGCCCAGAAACCACGCCAGCGCACGCATCACCCTGTTGTCCCTGCGAGAATAGATCGTGACTTTTCCGTACTCCTTGCCGAAAATGTCCTTTCCGTGCCGTATGTCCACGATCTCGTAAGTGGGCCAGGTCCTGACGGTCCACGCCTTGAGTTGGAATACGAAATATTTGCCTGCGGGGTTTCCCTGCGCATAGTCTTCGTATAGGGAAGAGGAGAGGTTGCGCTTTAGCGACGAGTCGCCGATCTTTTCTCCCTCTTTAAACGACTCCGCGATGCCTGCCGCATTGTAGACGCGATAGAACATTCTCATCTTGTCGAAATCGTCGAGTTTCGCAAAGCTCGGGAGCCATCCGGGGAAGAAGATGACGAAAAGTACCACCGCAGCGCCAAGCCATCGAAGTATGAGATTTCTCTTCTCTCTTCTTTCCCTGTCTACTTGAGAGGGGGTTGGCTTGTTTTTCAGCTCATGGTACAGCATCTCCTTTTCCCTCTCTTTGGCCCACTGAAACAGCTCTTCGTCCCATTCCACTGGATCGTTAGGCGAATCGCTCCACCAGCCCCAACCCGACTTTTTCTTCTCGTCGCGCTGCTCCTTCTCCCATTCGTCGATCTTTCTGTACCACTCCGCGATCTCTTCGTCCGTGGGGTAGCACTTCCTGTATCTCTTTTTATTCTTTTTATTGTTGCCTTCTCTTCTTTTTTTGAGATGCTCTATCTTCTTTTCGTAATATGACACCGCTACTCCTCGTCCCCGTGAATGAGCATTCCGTCAATTCCGACAAGATTCTCCGCCACAATTTTTCCGGCATCCTCTTCGGCGCACATAGACAGCTTCTCCAGTATTTCTGCCAATTTCTCTCCCACGTCTTGACCCCTTTCTCTCTTTCATAATAATAACGAAAAGCCTCTGTTTCGGCAAACCATTAGCCACTCAGCGTCGACAGCGATGCATCGGATGCATGACTTTTCAAGCAGCTCCCGCCGGGATACCACGACTCGATGTGCTCGACGAGCATGCCCGAATAGCAGATGTTGTCCGGTGCGATGATCTCTCTGCAGCCGATCAGCACGAAGCGCTCTTTCGCGCGGCTGACGGCCACATTGAGCATATTGCCCCTGTCGCGGTTCATAAAGAGTGCCGCTCCACGCCGGGGCGAATTGGCGCCGCTCGAAGTTGAAAACAGAATCACCCTGCGCTCGGAGCCCTGAAATTTATGCACGGTGCCGATTTGGATTGTATTTGTGTCGTAGCCCTGTTTGGCCAAGGTTCGCTTGATTGCCTCGGCCTGATTCCGGTACGGGGTGATGACCCCGATTTCGTCGAGCCCGTACCCCTCGAAAAGGTGCTCATTGACAAGCTCGGCGACAATTTCCGCTTCCGCCGTGCAGATGTTGTGCTCCGTCGACATATTTTCTGCATGCTCCACAAAGACGAGATGGCACATCTCCTCGTCCTCTCCCGCCAGCGGCTCGATCTTGCCGTCGTATACCAGCTTGTTGCAGTAGGTCACGATCGGGTCTTTGCACCGGAAATGCTGAAGGAGCCAGATGGGCGCTCCCTTGTCGGCCCTGACGGCATTTTTGTCTTCGATATACAGGGCCCGGTTCGCCAGCGACATGGCGCTCATCTTCAAAAGAGAATACCCGTCCCTGATCATTTCGCGCAGCGTACCGTCGCCTTCCGCCGCCCTGTCCGCCACCACCTCGTCGACGATCTCGTCGCCGCCGAACGGGTAAACCGGCTCGATCTGTTTCTCGTCCCCGAACAGGAGGACCTTTCTGCCCGCGTAAAGGTTCGCCATGAGTGATGGCAGAACCATCCCCGCTTCGTCGACGAAAAGGTATTCGAAAAAGCCCTCGGGCAGCACTTTTTTTCCGACCGCCTTGTCCTTGTAGGAAAACACGCTGAAAAAAGACTGGGCCGTCGTATTGAGAAGCGGAAAGAGAGGAAGAAGGTCTCTGAGCTGCGAAAGCGTCTCGCGCGCCGACGCGCCATAAACCGCCTGCATGTTGTACCATCCCTCCCTGTTTTCGACCGGCGCGTAGTAGGTATGGTCGGAGAGGATCATGCCGCCGGTGAGCACCCGTTCGATCTCTCCGTCCGAAAGCCGCCGCTCCCCGTTCCGGCCGTCGGGGACGACGCGCCGCATCTTGAAACCGCAGGCGTCGTGTTTGATCAGCTTTTCCCCCACTGCGACGCCGGGCTTCCCGCACGCCGGGCAGACCTCCCTGTCCGTGCCCTCGATCATCTTGAGTAGCAGCACCGTCTCGAGCAGGTGCATCGAAGCGAAAAAGAGGTGGAGGCGGAGCGACGTATCGAGCCCGGCACTCGTCTCCTCGAGTTTTCTTAGGGCGTCTTCCGGCCCGAAGTATCCGCTTTTTTCAACCTTTGAAAAGGTCTCCACGGCCCGCTCCGCCGCTTCGGCATCGTCAAAGCCCATATCCGCAAACGCCTCGGCATACCATGCCTCCCGCTTTTGCCACCTCTTGTTGATTTCGTCAATGATGCCGTCCACACGGCTGCGAAGACGCCTGTCCGCCTCCTGTTTGGCTCTACTTATCGCGACGTCGCGCTTGTCCGACAGATCCCTGGCTTCTTTCTCGAAGCCGCGGATTCTCCTTTCGGCTTCCCGGATCTCCGCTCTTGCCTGCTCGGCCTCGTCCGCCATAAGCTCCGCCTCCCGACGCAGCCTCTGCCTTGTCCACGGCCATATTTTGGCAAAGAAACGCTTTCTCTCGCTCTCGATTGCGGCAAGCTGCTCCTCGATGCGCCGAAGGTCGGACTGCAGCCGGCTGAAATTCGTTTTTTCTTCTTTCGATTTTTCGCCCGCCTCTTCGATCTGCTTGCCATATTCCGCGCCTATCTCCGCCGAATGCGACTCGAATTCGGCTTTGGCCTCGGCCGCCGCGCTCTTTTGGGCACGCTCTTGTTCCGCGACGACCTCCCGGTGCTCTTCGGACCTTTGCCTCAGCAGCGATTCGGCTTTGCCGATGAAATTTTCAACGTCGCTGATAGCCAGCGCCATCTCCCCTTCGCTCTTCGTGTCCTCGGCGATATCTTCCGCCAGGTCGTCCCTGTGGGCCAGCCGCGCGGCGGTTTCGAGCAAGGAGAGGTTCTTCTCGAACCGTTCGAGCTTTTCATCGACGGCGATGTGGATCTCTTTCTCTATTTTTTCGATCTTGTCGCGGATATCGGCGGCAAGCCGCCTGTAGAGCTTGTGGAGCAGCCTTTTGGCATTGGCGTGCGTCACCTCGACCGTCGCGAAATCCTGAAGGCACGACTGGGCCTTTTCCAAAAACTCTTTCGCCCTTTCTTCGGCCTTTCGGCGTATATCCAGGCGGATCGCCAGGAGATTGTTGATGGTCAGGCTCAAATCGCCGTCGTCACTGAACGAACTCTTCAGCATCGGAACGTACAGCCCGATACCGTCGACCGTCTCGAACTCCTTGAAGTCGATGCTCGCGTCCAGCCATCTTTGGTAGAAGGGGCCGGCCTTTTTGGCGCTCAAGTACCCTTCCGTCATCCCTTCGATGATGTTTCTCTGCGCCTGGTTGTTTGTGGAAAACGCAGCGATCGGCGGGGGAAACTCGATCTCGTCGAACTCTCTTCCCTCATCCTTCTGCCTGATTACGCGAAGGGCGCTTTCGACGACGTAGTCCGCGACAAAGGCGCGGAGCAATGAAGTTTTTCCCGTACCGGGAGGACCGCTGACGGGAACGATGCTCAGTCCGCTTTTGGCGACCTGCAGCGCGTACCGCTGGCTTTTCGTTAGCGCGTAGTTGGCATCGAACGCTCCATACTGTTTCCGGGCCAATGCGACACGATCCTCGATGCCGAAGCGCTTGAAGCGCCATCCTTTGCCCTCTTCGCTTCTGGCCATGCTTTCGTCGGGAACGGGGGCCTTTGCGATTGGCGATCCGATAAGATAATCGAGAAAAAGATTGCCCGAGGTATCCAGCCGCCCGTCATCCAGCATCTGGGCATAAAGATTGAGCATTCCCCCGTTATATTTGTCCGAACTGTCGAGCTCGGCGGTGTCCACGACAAAGACAAAGGTGCCGAGCTTTGCGGATTCAAAAGAGATCCGGTGAGAATAGGTGTTCGACGCCGTTTTGTTTCTCGCCTCTTCGAGCTGGCCCAAAAAACGCTCGATTCTTTTTTGCGTGGAGTCAAGCCCGGCATAGCCGCCGTCTATCGCCTCGAAGATCAGCGCCATCGATTCGATGAGATGGGAGTAGGTTTCGATCTTTCCGGTACGCCCCCGGCGCTCCCTTGCCCGGGAGAGCCTTTGCATGAACTCCTCGTCGAGAAGATAGAAAGGGCGCCCGAACAGCGCCAGGTTGACCTCCATGGAAGAGTGGCCGAAGAAATCCTTGTCGTTTTCCGCGTCATATATGTCCGTGCGGGAAGCCACTTTGAAGCGCAGCGCGACGACGCCGTCGAGCCCTTTTGCGAACCGTCGCTTTTTCCCGGACTTCTTTGCCCACGAAGGCTGCAGGAATTCAACGTAAAAGGGGGCGAAATACCTCATCTCGCTGCCGGGCTCGGACGGGAACGGGACGAGCATGGGCGCATAGAAAAACCTGAATCTGCTTTCGACGCCCTCCCGGGGTTTTCCGAGCCGCTCCCACGTCTCACGGTTCTTTCTGGCGCAGTGGCGCACGACGGCGCGCAGCGCGTCATGGTTCTTGAGGTCGAAGTAGAAAAAGGGAGACGAGGGAGAGATTTCTCTGTAGGCCTGGTCGACAAAATCCCCCGGGCCGAAGCGCACCCCGGAAATCGTGTCGTACCTCAACGATTCCCTATAGTAGTCCAGCACCCTTTTCGCCAGCTCGATCTCTTTTTCGGTATATCTTGTTTTCACGCCGTCCTCTCGCTTGAATGATTCGCATATTTTATCAATACGCAAAAAAAACCGCAATCGTTTTTGCCTGCCGGCACTGCAGCACCGGTCCCGGCACACCGCCGTTGGAAGGCATATTGGGCGACTTTATCCGGTAGCCGTTTTGCCGATTATTTGCTATAATTATCTTATCGAGGCCTCATCCGCAGCCCCATGCGGACGGGGGAAAGGAGATGAATATGAGCTGGGGATCATTTGTAGCAGGACTGATCGGCGGGGCGTTTCTCGCCGGGGACGGCCCGGAAGAGGACGCAAAGGTCAAGTGGAGCGGGCCGGAAGGCACCTTTCTGGGGCCCAACGACCGCCGCGTGCAGTCCGAGATCAATTACAAAACCAGAGAGTACGCGAAGCTCGCCGTGGAGAAGCTGCCCTATTACGCAAGCCTTTACAGCGCGCCGAACCTCGACCAGCTGGGCTACATCCTCAAGCCATTCGAAGCGGCGGCGACGATGGAGCTCAAAGGGGGCTTCCCGATGGTAAAGATGGGGGCGACGTTCGATGAGGTGACGAGCGAGGCGGAAGCGGAGTGGAACGATCTGCTCGAATACTTCGCCATCGGGCTCTCGGAAGTGGCCATCCTGCTCGAAGGACGCGTCTACGCCGCGCTGACCCAGCACTTCTCCGACTACTTCCTGGTGCGGGTGCGCAAATTCGTCTCCCAGCACCCCTTAATCGTCAAGGGAGTCCTGCAGGACCGCTACCAGCTCTTCGAGATGCAGCGCAAACGCTTCGGCACGCGCTACCTCGACGCCGGTGACGAGGAGACGGCGAAGCGCTTCGTCCCCGTCAAGACCAGCTACGAGAACTACCGCCTCAACGCCGAGCTGGCCATCAGGGATTGGGAGCGTGAGCTTCCGAAGAGGGACGTCCCGGAAGAGGAGTGGCGGCCGCTGCTCGAAGAGTACAAGGCGCTGCGCCTGAAGGAGCGCATGCCGTCGCTGAGGGAGATCAAGCGCGCGTACGACATTTCCAATAAGCTCCAAAAAATGCGGGAAGCCGTTCCCACCTGACTCTTATAGTCCCGCTCCCTCCTCCACATCCACAATCCGCACTTTCTGCTCCGGCGCTTTCCACCCGCCGACGTCGCCCGAACGAAGGAATCTCGACCCTCCCTTCAACCCGCCTCTGGCGGCCGGCGAATGCATCTTCACGAACGAACCGGCCGGGTTGACGTTCTGGTGGTCGTAGCTGGTGGCGAGGTTCCGAAGGAGCTTTTTACCTCCGAACAGTCCCGTCAACCCGCCGACGATATCCTTGGCCGCCGAAGAGAAGCCGGAGGCGACCATCAACTCCTTGGCCGTGCCTCCCTGGGCCATCATATACTCCGCCTCTCCGCCGTAGTCGACGTTGTAGCCTGCGCGCGCGTTGAGGCCGCGCTCCCTTCTGAAGACGTCGGTTCCCAGTCCGCCGGTACTCGCATCGAAGCTCATACTGTGCAAGAAGCCGCTCTCGACCGACTGCATCTGGTAGTTCATCGTCGCTTTGGTAAGGGCCTGCATCTTCACGGCGGCGTTGGCGTCCGGAGAATAGCCGTGCGCCATGGCGATTGCCTTATCCTCATCGTTCAATCCCTGGAAGTGGCTGTCGAGCATTCTCTCCATTTTGTGCGAAGCCACGGCGCCATCTACGGTGGGGGATACCGCCCCGATAGCGTTTTGCATCGCCATATCGTTAAGAGAAAGCCCGTTACGAGACATCGCCTGGTTGATGATATGCCCCTGGTTATCTTGCGACAACGCGCCCATTCGCGCCATGGTGGCGAAATTACCGACCCCGCGACTGCTTACAACACTTCCGAATTCAGCATTTTGGCGAGTTCTGGCATACGCCGCCGATCCGTGCGCATCCGCGCTGTAAGTGCGGTCTATCCCTTTGTTGTATTCATCGACACTCTTTTGGGCCTGCTCATTCAGGGCAATCTTTTCTCGGATCGCGTCACGCGCGCTGTCCGAGGCGCCGAGAATGTCGCCTCTGCCCTTCTCCAACTCTTGATATTCTTTTGTAGATTTTGTACGCATATTCGATCGCCGCTTCCAGCACTTCTCCCCGGGAATGTTTTTTGAATCCATTGCACATCTCTTCGAACATCTCGAAAGCCGTAATCGATACAGAGGCTGATAGCTTCTTTTGCTGCACCTTTTTGCTCTCTTTGGCGAGATCGCTTATGCCCATTACAAACCCCTTTACAAGAAATTAAATTGAGTGAAAAACAAGCCATCGAAATTTCTTCAACTGCAAGCAGTAGCAATACCGCTTCGCCTCCGAAAAAATGTACGCCGAAAAAGTTTAAAAAAAACGAGTATTAGTATATCAATCAAACAAATTAACAGATAAGCTAAAATTAAGCAATGGCTAAGTAAATCAATTCTGGATAGATAAATCGAAAAAACGAGGGGCTTTTTCCCCGGAGCCTTCTTCAAAAAAGGCATCCGCGAGGAGGGCATAAACAAGACAAACAACGGCTCCAAAAGGATACCGAAACAGCTCTTTGAGAAGCTGCCTGCAAATGGTAAAACATCGGACCAAAAAAGTTATCATCAAAGACTCATTGAGGTGCAACGAATAGAGCTACGATAAGATACTTCCATTACTGCTCAAGTCGGCACTCGAAACAGTCAACGCAAACGACCGTGATTACGTCTGCAAAAAGGGCCTTGCAAAGATCAGCATTTTTCTTGCCGCATGCACTTTTTTGCAGGCGGAATACACACGATCGTATTCGACTACACATTCCTCAAAAGCGATCCTGATGTAGTGCAGCGCCATGACCTACCGACTGGTCCATCGACCGAAAAACCGTATGAATACGATGTGAACGAACTGGTCAATACCGAAAATTCGCTTGGCGCAACCTACTACTATGACTTTAGAGATGAATACAATGGATTTCAGGCAGGACTGTATGCGGACTTCAGAAAAACAAGCCTTCGACGTGGGGTTTGCGACGCGGTTTGTATTCGAAGAGACGATGAACATTCGCCCCTTTCTCGGACTGAGGATAGGTATGGGAAAGGATGACAAGCTCGATACGGATCTCTGGAGTCGCACCTCTCCCCCGACAAAAATCGAAAAAGGATCAAGCGTCGGTGTCTTCAATCTGGAGGCTGGCGGACAAAGCATGCTCTCCGATCACATCGGCATCTTCCTCTATTATGTTTACGATGCGGCACTACGAGTTCGACACGGTCGAAACCAATGTGGCGGGCTCGATCTTGGATGGAAACTATTCCGATTCGTCGTTTAATGTGTCGGAAAACGAATTGGTTTTTGGCATATTTTATACCTACTGATTCGCGATGCCTTTAGGATTGACGCTTAGTGGCAGGCTCGGCAAAAGGCAAATTTGTCAAAATACCGCTTTCGACAATTTAGCAATAGTGTCTTATATCCCCGCCGTTTTTCGAAACCTACACAAACCTCTCCATAGATAGGCTGCCGTTCGATTCCTGCTTCGACGATACTGGTTGCTACGGAAAGTCCAGCCTTCCGTTACAGAGCCGCTATCTTCACAGGCGTCAATTCCCGGAGAACTTCCGGTATGGGGTTTTCTATCGGGTCGAGGTTGACTGCCGCTTCAGGTCGTGGGCCATCCTCGATCCGCACGCAGGATATTCGAAGATCTCCCTGTTTCCGAGTTTTTCGTTGAGAAATCCGCATTTGCAGCAGGTCTTAGAACTGGGGAAGAACCTGTCGAAATGGAACGCATTTCGAGGCGAAGGGAGGAGAGACGGTAGCACCGCTACCTTATCCAGGGCGACGTAGGGTCCGGAAAAACGATTGTCGCATTCTATGCGATGGTCGGAGCGAGCGGAAGCGGGCACCAAAGTATCATCACCTGCCCATCCAGCATTCTTGCGCGGCAACACTATAACGAATTCAAGAAGTACGCCAAAGCGCTCGGTATTCCGATATTCTTTTTCACTGGCGACATGGGGAAACGGGAAAAGAACCGTGTCAAGAAAGCGGCGCTGTCAAAAGAGAACGCCATTTTTGTCGGCACGCGGTCGCTCAACAACCTTGTTTATTCAAAACTCGGACTTTTGATTGTGGACGAAGAGCAAAAAGAGGGGGTTGGAAGCAAAGATGCGCTTTTGAAAAAGAGCCAGCTGCTGCCACACCAGATCCTGATGAGCGCCACCCCTATTCCCAGAACTCTCGCCAGTACGGTTTTCAGCAACTTCGAAGCATTAAGGATCAACGCCAAGCCCGCAGGAAGAAAACCCATTATTACCGAGCTGATCCGGGACAAGTAGCGAGCCCGCAAGGACAAAATCGACACCATCTTTTCATCTGCCACGGTCGGTTAGGGGGCGAAAAAGTGTTCAATAAAAGTCGTTTATGGCGCCTGCACCATGTACGGCATTCACGCAATGATGAACAAGATGATGGAGCATGCCGAGTCTGCAGTGTAGATGGCGAAGCGCAGCAGCGGGTATGTGGCTGTCGATAAGTTTGGGAAATCTTTTCCGTGCGCCGATACCGAAAAGGTTCATCATCCGAAAAAGTGCATTGCGAGCTGAGCTATTTTTTTCGAGAGGCGAAAACACAACAGATAAAGTATGGATAAATATATATTATCAAACCGTAGCGTAAAACCACCTCTTTCAAGTGGTGGATATAAGCTACATTCGCAAAGCGAATATTAGTCAGGCGTTTGTTGTTGTTCAATATATTGCTTCACTATTTCAAGTGGAGCTCCACCGACGCTCCCTGCAAAATAACTTCTATGCCATAGCCCTGCTTTCCCCCAATATCTTTCTTTAATATCAGGCATATCTCTTCTTAAAAGTCTGCTTGACCTCCCCTTGAGGTTGTTCACGATCTTTGAGATAGACCATTTGGGGGGATATTGAATAAGCAGATGCACATGATCGGCTTCTCCATCAAATTCCTCTAATGTGCCGCCCATCTCTTCTATTGTTTCCTTGAATACCATCCTTAAATATTCAATATGTTTGCCTTTTAATACTTTGTATCTACATTTTGTCACAAAGACCAAATGGGCATGAAGCAGATGTGTGGCGTGTCTCTCTTTTTGAATTTTCATATACACACCTTTTAAAAATATGTTGACATAATAGCTATTTTTAGGCAAAATATCAATAGCACACCATATCACAAAGAGGAGAAGAGACATGCTCAAAGCCGTCAAAGTTCGTCTGTATCCAAGCAATGAACAAAAACGGATCATCTCTTCTCAGATCGGTGGTGCAAGATATGTTTATAACCGCACATTGGCTTTGCGAAAATATGCTTACCAAAAGCTTGGCATCAAAGTAGGAAAGTTTGCACTCATTAAACATATCACCAAACTCAAAAAGCGGAAAAAGACCGCTTGGCTCAAAGAGATCGACTCACAAGCCATTCAACAGTCTATCGCCAATATGGACAAAGCCTATCAGCACTTTTTTAAAGGTGGTGGCTACCCTAAATTCAAATCAAGACACCATTCGAGACAAAGCTATCAATACCCACAAAGGGTTAAAATTGAAGGCAATAAAGTATTTTTACCTAAAGTCGGGTGGGTAAAGATGAAAGGATGGCGAGAAGAGTTTGCTGGCAAGATAAAGACTGTGACCGTAAGCTATGAAGCCTATCAGTATCATGCAAGTATTTTAATAGATACTGAAGAGGATAAAATATTAAAGCCATGCAATAATATCAACAAGGCTATCGGACTTGATGTAGGTGTGGCTTTGATGGTGGCTGATAGTAGCGGTAAAAAACATAAGCCTTTGGACTTGACAAAAGAGCTTGAAAAACTACGCCGCGCCGCCCAGTCCGTAAGCCGAAAGAAAAAAGGATCGAACAATAGAGCCAAGGCAAAAGCAAAATTGACAAAGATCAATCTCAAAATAGCTAACAAGAGAAAAGATTTCCTGCATAAGCTCTCACTGCAATACGCTGAAAACCAAGGCATTGTAGTGGTTGAGGATTTAAAAATAAAGAATATGACCAAAAGTGCGAAAGGCACAAAAGAGAAGCCCGGAAAGAGCGTTAAAGCCAAAGCAGGGCTTAATCGTGTCATTACACAACAGAGTTGGGGAATGTTCTTTGAGTTTTTAGAATATAAACTCAAAGAGAGAGGTGGACAACTTATTAAAGTTGATCCCAAGTTTACCTCTCAAACCTGTCCAAAGTGCGGTCATATTTCAAAAAACAACAGAAAAAGCCAAAGCAAGTTTGTATGTGAATCTTGCGGCTTCTCCGAAAATGCCGATGTGGTCGGAGCCAAAAACATACTTGTCCGTGGGATACACGGCAATAATGCTTCCCTGCAAATAGCTGTTTAGGCTATGGAGGAAGAATCCATCTCATTTATGGGGTGGAGTATCAAATTAATAATAATGAGAAGACCTCTAAAAATACGTTTCGTACCCTAAATTTAGGGGTTTCTTGCCATTTTGAACTCTGCGATTTCGTCGGAATACCTATGGCAATTTTGTGATTTTTTGCGGCATTTTTGAAAAAACGCTATATTTATTCGACCGTATTCCGACTTTGCTCTCATGCTTGGGTCAGGGAAGAGAGGCGGACGGAACACATCGGTTTCTTTTTGGGAAAAGGATGATTGTGCGCAAGCATGGGCATTGTCGGTAATATAAGGGTGTTCTGCAAAGACATAGGCGTCGGTAATATAAGGGTGCCCAAAAACGACCCCAACGGGGCGCTCAAGGATCTTCTCACGGTGATTTAAGGGTACTTTCCGCCTCCGACTTTCTGGCGATCGACGGTAAAATAAGGGTACTTGTGACGGTGATTTAAGGGTGGAGGCGAGAAAGCCCGTTTTCGGCAGCGATCCCCTTGTTATCGGTATTCTGGGGCATTTTGACGACATACCGCATCTTCCGCCCCACTCTTTCAATCTTCTTTGAACGCCGAAAGACATGAAGAAGAGGCGTTTTTCGACGGTGAAATAAGGGTGCTGTCGCCGTCGATTCTCCTGGCGTCGACGGTAAATTAAGGGTATCCTGCGTTGAAACAAGGGGATTTGGCGTTGAAACAAGGGTGCGCTAAGACCTTTGAAAAGGGCTAAGTCCTTCAAGAGTCTTTAGCCCTTTTTCCCTTATCCAATTTCCGCAACCATGCCGTCGAGCGTTTTTGCAACTTCATCAGCGAAAGTGTTAATCGTATAGTGATTTTCGTTTTTGAATACAAGACTCCAATCCTTGCAGATCACCTTCGCTTCCGTATCGCTTATCTCTATTTTCTCTATTTTCTCTATTTTCTCTATGCTCGATATGGCTCCGGAGTTCTTGTCCTGAAGCCACTTTCCGACATAGCACTCCAAGCCGAAGATAATCTTCCGCCACAGTGAGCCTGGAAGATTTTGCGTACTGGTGCATCAGGATTGTTTCCCCACCTCTTGCCGCCGACGATGCCGTTGAGTCTGGCCGAAAAATCGATGCGTTCGTATAAAAAGCGTTTGGAAAGCTTGCCAAGTATCGGTATTATCTTTTTCATTTCACCTATTAAATGCATTTAACAATATAAGCGTTATATCATTAAACGAATTATTAATAATCAACCGTCATAAAATATTATGGTCTTTTAAAAAAGACTGCATTCTGAAATAATCGGTCTTATAAAGTTGACCGTTTGAAAGATGTTTTCAAGCAACTAATTGTCGATTCGCAACGAAGAGCGTACAAGCCGAAAATATCGTCTACATCAACTTCGTGGACGAAAGCTCTCCCCCCATAACGCTTAGCGGTATGGATGAGTTGGTGCAGGCCTATTATGAACTCTACCCGCAAAAAAGATGAAAAGGTTTACTTTTTTCTCGACGAGGTTCAGACGATCGAAGGGTGGGAAAAGTTCGTACATCGACTCTATGATACGCTGAATATCTAACTATTCGTCACTGGATCCTCTTCGATACTGCTTGCCGGAGAGAACACCACGACTCTGCGGGAGCGGACCATTACTTACGTTATCTTTATCTTCTGCGTCAAAGAGGAGCTGCACAATCCCAAAAAGGTCTATGCGGTAGACAATTATTAAAAACTCTACGAGAATCTGGCATTTTTGCATCTGCGTCGGCAGACCCCGGAGGTTTACTACTTCAAAGGAAAACAGGAAGTCAATCTCTATGCGTCCGTGGGCAAAGAGGTGCTGGTGAATGTCGGCTACCAAATCGATAGGCCGGTGACCCTGCGGCGTGAAGTGGATGCGCTAATAGAGGGGATGGTCTGGTTCTGTCTCAAACATTCACTGCTGATTACGGCCGACAAAGAGGAAGTCATCGAAAAAGAGGGGTGTGTCATCAAAGTGTAACCGATGTGGAAATAGTTGTTGAGCCAAGAGATGACAGGATGAAAAGGGCCGTTGCCTCCTCCTCTTCGCCATATCGACACCGGCATTATCGAGGAGTCGTTTGACTACTTTACAACAATCCGGTTTCCATCCAGCCAAAACTCCAATTCAAACCGTTTGGCGCATAGGAAAGCATCGCCGGTCGTGATCGCGAACTCAAATGATCTATATTCATCCTCGATAACGGCCAAGCACCCCTACCCTGCCCTATTTCTCCTCCACTGCATATTTCTGTAGAATCTTTTCGATCTCTTCCCGAATAGCCTCAAGAGTCGTTTCGTCCATCGATCCGCCATTGAACTGCATATTCAGTTTTTTCCCGGTTTTGCGAATTCTGTAGACCGGTTTCGCATGCGAAACTTTTTCACCTTTTTGCAGGATGGACTTTATTTCCTTGCGTCCTATTTCGCCATTTTTCAGAGCGTCGTAAAGTTTCCTCTGGGTCTTTTTGTCGTCGATTTTTTGGAGCATATAGAGTGCTTCGATATCGCCTACCGCCCTACTCCGTGCCAGATCTTCCACGATATAATCATCAAGTTTCAGCAACGACAGCACCTTGCTTACGAACGATTTGGACTTGCCTATTCCCATGGCCAGTTCTTCCATCGTGGCGAATGCCTCGCTGTCCAGAGCTGACTTTAACGAGACGGCGATTTCCAGCGGCGCGAGATCGACTCTTTGGATGTTCTCCTGTAGCGCGAGGGAAAGAAGATGCCTAACTTCGTCACTCTCCACGTTCTTCTCGACCTCCACGCACACAACGCTTTTTTTGCCCAGTCGTTTACAGGCTTCAAAACGTCTGTGTCCGGCTATCAGCTGATAGCCGCCATCTTCCATTCGCGAAACCACGAGTGGCTGAAGCAGGCCGTGTCTTCGAATCGATTCCATCAGTTCTTTCAGTTCCGATTCATCGATGGAGAGTCTGGGCTGATAAGGGTTCTCGACGATTTTACCGATCTCGATTTCCGGAAGTTTCGCATGCGAAACTTCTTTCTCTTGCTCCTTCGTCTGCAGATGAGCCATTTTACTGGCCTTTTTCAACGCTTCGAGACTAATCTTTTTTTTCGCCATGCTTGATAACCTTTTTGATCTCTTTCACAAATGCCTTGAACTCTTTTTTCGCTTTAGAGTTTTTCAACTCCATAACCGACTTGCCTTCCGCAAGCGACTTATAGTAGTCCGCCCTCTGATGGAGTATCGAGTTCAAAAGCCTGAAATTGTTTTTTTCCTCGACGAACGCCTCGATTATCGAAAAATCTTTCGCGTTGGGGCTGACGTTGTTGACGACCACATGGCTGGTTATTTCCACATCGACATTCTGTGAAACCTGCGTTACGATCTCGTCGAATTTCATCAACCCGGCAAGCTCCGTGAGGCGTTCGGATGCCGGCGTCAAGACGATATCCGCAACATAGAGCGCCATTCTCGTAAGATCCGAATCGAACCCCCCTACGTCGATGACCACCCTGCTCTTTTCGTTCTGGTTTTCGTAAAATCTGAAAAAATCCTCGAGCGTCTCTATCTGCTGCACGTCGATTGGCTTCAAGCCATTCTGTTCCCTAATGGCATTGGCGAACAGAAGCGTCTGCTGAAAATCGAGATCGATCACTTTGGCACCGAGCGCAATGGCCAGGTTCCACGCTATCAACGATTTTCCGACTCCACCTTTCGTATGGGCGACCGTAATGATCAATATTTACACCTTCGTTTTATTTCAAACATTATAAACTTATTCATCTTGGTATTCGATTATCGTGACCGGTTCCCTCGACGGTTCCTTGAACGAGGTGGTCTCTTTGTGGAATTCGAGCGGCACGACACCCAAAGGGCCGTTGCGCTGTTTACCGATGATCAGCTCCGCTTTTGAAATTTTATCCTCTTTCATGCTGGCATGATAGGGAATGCCCTTCTTTCTGTACTCCTCCTCTTTGCGTTTCTCCTCCTGTTTTTTGTAAACGTCTTCGCGGTAGATGAACAGGATCAAATCGGCATCCTGTTCGATGGAGCCGGATTCCCGCAGGTCGCTCAGTATGGGCCGTTTGTCTACGCGTGTTTCCAGCGCCCTGTTGAGCTGGGAGAGTGCGATGATGGCGATATTCAATTCTCTGGCAAGAAGTTTCAACCCTCTCGTGATCTCTCCGACCTGAATGTGTCTGTCTTTGCGATCGTCGCTGGTGATGAGCTGCAGATAGTCGATAATGGCCAGTTTGACGGTCGGATTTTTCGCCACGATCCTTCTGAGTTTAGTACGGATCTGGCGCAGTGTCATCGTTCCCGTATCGTCGATCATGATCGGCCTCGCGGCGAGTTTTCGTCTGGCCGACTCAAGTAGTTTCCGTTCCCGGGAATCGAGCCGAGAATGGCGTATGCGCTGCAGCGGCAATCCACTTTCGATG
Source organism: Hydrogenimonas cancrithermarum (assembly GCF_030296055.1). NCBI lineage: Bacteria > Pseudomonadati > Campylobacterota > Epsilonproteobacteria > Campylobacterales > Hydrogenimonadaceae > Hydrogenimonas > Hydrogenimonas cancrithermarum. The sequence continues at coordinate 14,794 of NZ_AP027371.1, read as the reverse complement.
CTCATCATCCGCAACGCTATCTGCTCTTTGGGCATCTCGAGCGAGAAAAATGCCACCCCGTGGCCAAGCCTGCTCGATCCCAGCATGAACTCGATCGCCAGCGAACTCTTGCCCATCGAGGGCCTGGCCGCCAAAATGATGAGCTCACCTTCGCCGAAACCGCTGCTCAAAGCATTGAGGTGCATCAGACCCGTATCGATACCGATCAGCCCGTCCTGGCGGGAGCTGGTGATTTCAATCTGCCGGATGGAGGCGGCCAGCGCTTCTTCCAGTGCGACGAAACCGCTTCCCGTCTCATCGGAAGAGATTTCGTACACACGCTGTTCGACCCATTCGAGAATCTGGGAAGAGGGGAGGGTGTTCTCTTCCAGATGCTTTCTGGCTTCGATCGAAAATTCGTAGATGCCCCGTTTCACCGTCAGATCCCTCAATATTTCGATATAGGCGGACAAGGTGGCGACCGGCGTGGTGCCGAGCACATCCAGAAACGCCACTTCGTCGAACTCTCCCGTCTGCATCAGATTTGCCTGAACGAAACGTTCGTCGATTGGCTTGTCCTCGTCGTACAGTGAAAATATGGTCGTCATCATGGCTCGGTGAAAAGGGTGATAGAACAGAGAAGGGGAGGGGAGGGGCTCGAGATCCTTCAAGCGGGCCGGTTCGAACACCAGCGTGCTCAAAACGGCGCGTTCTATATCGAAATTGTAGAGATTCATTTACGTGCCCCCAGCTCTTTTTTCGAACCGTTGAGATATTTTTTCCAAAGCTCTTTCCAGAGTCTGTCCGACTTCTCCGGTGTCAGCTCTTCGATCTCCATCCCGTGCTCTCCCACGATCGAAAAGTAGAGTCGTCCCGTCGCGTCGAGGCGAAGCTCTTTGCCGTCGAGGGTTTCGATGACGGGAAAATGCCCCTCTTCGGGCAATGGTTTGTACTGTTGCCGCATATCCTGGATGAACTGCTTGTACTCCATTCTCTGTTGCGCCTTCTCTTTCGTCAAGACGAATTGGATATGGGTGATGCGCGGCAGCCGTTTCCGTTTCGACATCATCTCCTGCCCATTCTCAGCCAGTCCGCCCGTTTCCGGATCTATTTCCCTCGAATGGATGGCCAGCAAATTGCTGTAAAGAATGTATTCCAGCCCCATGCCGAACTTTTCGTTGATCTCTTTGACCGCGGGCGCGATGACACGGCGGTGAAGGTCCCTAAAGGATTTGTAGCGATCCTCCGGAATGTCCAATGCCCGCCTGAAATCGTCGATGCTCCATTTGGGGAGATTGGGAAGTTTTTTGAAATCCTCGATGATCTCGTAAAGAGATATGGCATGTTTGCGCTCGATGCGATTGATCTCGTCCAGGTCGAGCGTCACGTACATTTTAGGATTTTTCAATGCCTCCACGATCTGATGCGGGAAAGAGTAGGTGAGCATCCCGTCCTTGATGGTCGCCCCGGCGACGAGACTGAAACGGTCCCACACCTGCTTGTCCTTCCCCAGCACGTTGGTCTCGACCGTAAAATCCTGGAGTGATTCCACGGTCTTTTTCAAAAAGGTGTAGTTGTTGCTTTTATCCCCGATGATGTTTTTGAGCATCGCCACCGGCACGGTGATGCCGTCTTCAACACCCTGTATATTGCTGTTGATGAAATTTTTTCCGATGTAAAGAAACGCGTTGAACACCTTCTTTTGCGACGCAGTCAGGTTGCCAGATGCATAGATGGCCGTCAGTGCGGATTCTTTTTGTATGATGTGGATCTTTTTCTTTCTGGAGTGATGAGAGGCGGGTACCCGTTTATCGTCCACAACTATATCCTTTCCCGGAACTTTGTAAATATGGAAATATTGTATCATAGACGCCATTATATCGGTCCATATTTTCATTATATCAGTCCATTTTGTAATTACAGAAGTCCATTAATGCGATTTTAGTGGACTTTTGTAATGGAATAGTCGTTTTAAATGGACTTTTGTAATTGCATTCATTGGCCGTTAGTGGACTTTTATAATGCTAAACCTTACCGGATCACCGGAATTTATGAAAAATTCGTCACTGTAATGGACTCTTGTAATTGCATTGCGGACTTTTTTAATGATCGGACATCAGAATCACACGGATAGCTACATATTCCGCATGCCACAAAGGGTAAAATGATTACAGATGTCCAATTTTTCAAACTTCTTTTCCATTGCATGATTACAAAAGTCCATTCTTCAACACAAAGGTCCATTATGAAACTACAAAGGTCCACAACTCCATTACTAAAGACCACTAAATCATTACAGAAGTCCATTACGGTTCTCTCCAGCCCCCTAACAAACGAAGGCTGCACTTCCGTAAAACTCTAAAGATTAAAATATTAAAAAAAGAAAGAGACCATCACAATTTTTAAAACACAATAATTATGACGAAACTTTGACCGCATCCATTCTCAATCGGCTGAATCATAAAAGAAAAGTGGGAATCATATAGCGAGTGAGGTGCGACTTAATGTTTGTTTGGATGATCCATTTTTAGATTGAACTTGATATTTATTGGGAACATACAGTCAAGCGCTACTTTTCATTGAAAACAACAATATGATTATATGCAATTTTTGCAAAATTAAGGCTAAAAGACTTCCGTTGCTGTTATTTTTGGCGGCTGCACACATTGTTGAACCGTTCCAGTTCTATATTCCTAATAAAAGGTGACACTTCAGGGAAAGTTGTAAACAAATTGGTGACGCTTCGAATGAGTTGTTCCTAATAAAAGGTGACGCTTCGAATGAGTTGTAAACAAATTGGTGACGTTTGGGGGGTTAATCCTAATAAAAGGTGACGTTTTGAAGAGAGTTGTAAACAAATTGGTGACGCTTGAAGGAATTGTTCACAATAAAAGGTGACGCAGAAAAAGATCTCTTTCAGAAAGCCCGAAAAATGGGAGTTTGAAAATCTCACAAATGATCGCGTTCTTCCAAACAAAGGGTGACGTTTTGAGGGGTTAATCCTAATAAAAGGTGACACTTCAGGGCGAGTTGTAAACATATTGGTGACGGGCAAAATGGCTCTGGAGCCCCAAATCAAGGGCTTCGCGAGGGGTGCTCCATATATATAATATATAATATATAACTAAAGAAGAAAAAGAGGGAAAGAAAAAAGAAGAGGAGGGCGGTCAGCTCTCCGACGGAACCTCATCGAGGCTCTTGTAGATTTCCATCACCTCGGCGATCTCCTCTTTCTCTGCGGTATGGTAGAGGTTGTCCGCGAAAAAAGAAGCATGTTGAATTCGGGGCTCTCGACCAGTGGAGCTGCCTCGTCGAGGCTGATTGCCTTTTCGGCCATACGGGTCACGGCGATCGAAAGAATGAGGCTCAACTGCCTGTCCGTGTCACCTCGAACTCTCCATTCTCTTCCCCTGCCGCCTTTTCGCCTTTGCTGAACGCGATGTGCTCCTTAATCAAATTTACGTCGTCCGCACTCAGCTGGTCGGCATGATCGATCCTGTATCCGTTCATCAAAAAAGATTTCATCGTCTCTCCAAAGAATCAATATTTCGAAATTGTATCCTGTTTGCCTTCAAAATCGGATTGCCCGGATTCTATTCCTCCATATTCGCTTCCGCCGCCTTGAGTTTGCGGATGCAGTCCCTGATTCCCCCATTTTTCTGCACACCTAAGCAGCTAAATGAAACGCTGCCACGGGCGTTATCCCGAATAGAGAGATTGCTTTGCCACCGATTCGTTTTCACAAGAGGGCCATATTCTCTAACGTCAACTCGCCGATTACCTCTTTCATCTACTCCTCGATCACTGCTGGTGTCAGATCATATTTCATGTGTTGTACATTGTGCAGGTGCTCTGGTGGCACTATAATTTGACGAAACACAATAGAAAATATTTTTTGAAAGCAAAGAATTTGTATAATCTTTTTTATAGTGACGAATCTATTAGAGCCAGTAGGCATAGAGGAAAAAAATGAATGCATTTGCTTTACGTGAATTCGTAATAGATGAGTATCGCCGTTTTTCAACCGGTTACTCAAAAATCAAAGCTGAAGATATAAAAAAATTTATTGAGCATGAGCATGAACAACAGCGTTACTGGCCTGCTCCTCTTGTTCAGATCAATCCCCATTTCAAACCGGCTTCCACCGTAGATGAGTTGGTGGATAGAGGAGCGTTGCACAGACAGTGTGGGCAAATTTTTCGGCTTGGAAAGAATAAACAATTTGCTGGAGCGAGTCTTCGCCTACATACGCATCAGGAACAAGCCATCGCTATCGCGAAAAGAGAAGAAAGCTATGTTCTTACCACAGGCACCGGGTCTGGTAAGTCATTGAGTTACTTTATCCCCATCGTCGATCGCATTTTGCATGAAAAAGAAAAAGATCCGACGCCAAAAACCAGTGCAATCATCATCTACCCGATGAATGCTCTCGCAAACAGCCAGATCGAGGAACTCGAAAAATTTTTTCAGGACTTTGGTGAAGATAGGCCGGTAACCTATGCCCGTTATACGGGGCAGGAGAATAGCGAAGAGCGTCAACGTATCGCAAGCAATCCGCCGGATATACTGCTGACGAACTTCATGATGCTGGAACTTTTGCTAATCCGGCAGGATGATGTCGACAAATCGGTTATTCGCAATGCGGAAGGGTTGGAGTTTCTGGTGCTCGATGAGTTGCATACTTACAGAGGACGCCAAGGGGCGGATGTGGCGATGCTTATTCGCCGTGTGCGCGAACGGCTAAATCCCGATTTGCTTTGCATCGGCACCTCCGCGACGATGGCGAGTGAAGGGACGGAGGAGGAACGAAACAAAGTAGTTGCGGATGTAGCCGGCCGACTTTTCGGGGCTGAAGTAAGGGTTGAAAACATCATTACCGAAACGCTCGAACGTGCCACCGATCCGTTTCTGATGAAAGAAGATATATTGCCCCAGCTCGAAGAAGCGGTCTCCCAAGTCAAAGAGGAGTATGCCTACGGTGAATTGATTCATAACCCCTTGGCGATATGGGTTGAGCTGACAATGGGGCTTGAACTGAAAGAGAATAAATGGGTGCGTGCCAAACCAATCACAATAGAGGCAGCGGCGAAAAAACTTGCTTCCGATCTACAATGCGATGACATAGACTTTTGCAGGAAACAGCTCTCCAAATTTCTTCTTGCTGCCTATAAAACTCAAAAAGATGGTCACTCCTTTTTTGCATTCAGGCTCCATCAGTTCATTTCCGGCGCTGGCAATCTCTATGCCACTTTGGAAGAGGAGGGAAGTCGCTATCTAACGCTCGAGGGACAACAGTTTGTTCCAGGTGACCGTCGCCGCCGCCTCTTTCACACCCATTTTTGCCGAGAGTGCGGACAGGAATATTTCCCCGTATGGAATCAGGGTACCCATTTGGATTCCAGATCGCTTGATGAAACTCTTGGCGAAAACGAAAATGAATTTGGATTTTTCATGCCAGACACCGATGGGGTTTGGGAAGACAACATCGAAAACTATCCGGAAAATTGGATCGACTTTACCCGAGCCGAACCGCGACTCAAAAAAGATTATGTCAAAAAAAAGCCCGTACCGGTAAAAGTATTACCTGATGGAGCTATCGATGAGAAAGGTATTCACGGATGGTATATCCCTGGTAAATTCCGTTTCTGTCTTAGCTGCGGTGTTTCCCATGGAGCTCAGGGACGCGATGCTTCGCGCCTGGCCTCTTTGAGTGGAGAAGGAAGAAGCACTGCTACGACGATTCTAACCATGTCGGTACTTCGCTATTTCTACGAAAGGGATCAAGAATTGCCGCCGGAGGCGAAAAAGATTCTCGCTTTTACGGACAATCGCCAGGACGCATCCTTGCAGGCTGGACACTTCAACGATTTCATCCATATCCTTCTTTTGCGCGCTTCACTCGTCAAAGCGCTTGCCAACAATGCGCGAACCTTGAATGAACAAACAATTGCCATGGAGGTCTTTAAAGCCCTCGGATTCGACAAAGAAGCCAATCGTACAGAGTTTACCCATCCCGAAAAGGCAGGGGCAAAAGGACAGTTACGCCGCAAGATCGAAGAGACGATGCGCAATATGCTGGGATATCGCCTCTATTTCGATCTCAGGCGTGGATGGCGCATAAACAATCCCAACCTTGAACAGCTGGGGCTGCTGCATATCGACTATATAGATCTCGACGAAGTGGCTGCTGATGAGAGTGAATGGCAGGAAGCTCCTGACTTTGTCAAACAGGCTTCTCCTGAAGTGCGAAAGGAGGTTCTAAAGCAGATGCTAGATACGATGCGCCAGGGACTTGCGATCAAATCGCGTTACCTCGATCCTCACTTCCTGGAGCGATTGAAAAACGACAGTTTTGCCAACCTCAAGGAGCCTTGGTCTTTTAGCGAAGACGAGGAGCCGGTCTCTTCCCGCTATTTCTATTTCGGTAAACTCCCTCGCGGTATATCCAAAGCCGAAAAAGAGATATTGATAAGCGGCAGTAGCCGCTCCAGGCTGGGACGCATTCTCAAGCAGGCCAGGACATGGAATGCCGATCCGAAAAATTTTGAACGCATCACTGACGATACCTATCCTGCGATCATCTTTTCACTTTTGCAGCCATTGCTGAATTACGGGATCATAGAAAAGTCCGATTCCGACTACGATATAGATACCTATCAACTCAGTAGCGACGCTCTGATATGGAAACTCGTAGAAGAGGGTGAAGAGGAAAAACATCTCAAATCCAAGGCGGCGAACAACCCATTCTTCCGTGATCTCTATCGCAACATCGCCGCCGCACTCGGCTCCGATGTACACCAGCTCTTCAATTTTGAAAGCCACGAACATACGGCGCAGGTCGATGCCGAGACACGAGAGAAACGTGAAGAAAGCTTCAGAAAAGCGAAACTACCCGTGCTCTTCTGCTCTCCGACGATGGAGCTTGGTGTCGATATCGCGACGCTCAATGCCGTCTATCTGCGCAATGTGCCTCCCACGCCGGCAAACTACGCTCAACGAAGCGGCCGGGCGGGTCGTTCCGGCCAACCGGCGCTGATTCTGACCTATTGCGCGGCACAAAGCCCCCACGATCAGTACTTTTTCTCCGATCCTGTGCGCATGGTGCATGGAGAGGTCAAAGCCCCCACTCTTGATCTCTCCAACCAGGATCTTGTTCGCAGTCACATCCACTCCCTCTGGCTTTCTGAAACCGGAGTTAAGCTCGACAACAGCATCCGGGGCCTGCTCGATTTGGAAAAGTCCGAAATGTCTCTCAAAAACGATCTTGAAGTGTCTCTGTCAGAGCGAGACCTTACCATGCGTACCCACAAAAGAGCCAATAAAATTGTCGCCATGCTTTCAGAAGAGCTCACACATGAAAAAGCCCCTTGGTACGATGGGGAGTGGGTGGATAAAGTCGTCGGCGGCACGATGGAGGCATTCGATCGTGCGCTCGATCGCTGGCGTGACATGTACAAGGCGACCACGGCGCAGATCGAGATCAGCAGTCAGATCCTGAATGACTCCAGTGTAAGTCACAAAGAGCGCAAGGAGGCGAAGAGCCGATTAGACGAAGCCTATCGGCAGAAAGAACTTCTTCTTCAGGAAAGAGCGACCCTCAATTCCGACTTTTATACCTATCGCTACCTGGCATCCCAGGGGTTTCTGCCGGGATACAACTTTCCCCGCCTGCCGCTCATGGCCTACATTCCGGGTCGTAGCAAAAAAGCCGGCGGAGAGACCTATCTTACACGCCCGCGTTTTCTGGCGCTTTCCGAGTTCGGTCCCTTCAGTCTCATCTATCACGAGGGAAGCCAATACAGAGTCGTGCGTGCAATGCTCACCCTTTCCAGCGATTCCGAAGTGGCGGCGGACAATACCCTGCCCAAAACGTATGCCAAGATCTGTCCCAACTGTGGCTATGGTCACTTCCAATCCCAGCGCGACGCCGAGCTATGTATCGCTTGTGGGACAAAACTCTCCGATGCCTTCGAAATCCCCAATCTCTACCGTATCGACAACGTCTCCACGAAACGCGCCCTGCGCATTACCGCCGACGAAGAGGAGCGAATGCGCCAGGGGTACGAAATGCAGACGACCTTTCAATTCGCCGTAGAACACGGAATTCTGCAACACACCGACGCCGAGGCCATGGAGGAAGAACAGGCGATTTTGAAACTTCAGTATGCCCCCTCCGCCACCGTCTGGCGGATGAACCTGGGGTGGCGCAGGCGCAAAGAGCGCACTATTCTGGGATTCAATATCGATCCGGTCACCGGTTATTGGACCAAAGGTGAAGAACCCGACAGCGACGGAGCGCCCGATCCCGATGTCGTCAGGGCGGAGCGGATTGTTCCATTTGTGGAGGATAGGAGAAATATCCTCATTGTCCATCCTGCGGAACAGATGGACGAAGTTGAAATGATCACGCTCCAATATGCCCTCAAACGGGGGATCGAGTCGGTGTTTCAGCTTGAAGAGAGTGAACTGATGGTCGAACCGTTACCCAACAAAGAGACCCGCAATGCGATTTTGTTCTATGAAGCCTCCGAAGGCGGTGCGGGAGTATTGACCAGGCTCGCTCACGATGCGCAGGCGCTTTCTAGAGTTGCGGGACGCGCCTTGCAGATCATGCACTTTGAGGTCAAAGAGCGATGCACTATAGAGAACCTCAAAGAGATTACACAGCCCGATGGGACACCTATCTGTGAGGCGGGTTGTTACAAATGTCTGTTAAGTTACTACAATCAGCCCGATCACGGCAAGATAGACCGTAAAAACGAAAAAGTTCTTGCACTTTTGTGCAGGCTTACCGCCGCTGCCGTCGTACAGGAGGAGACGCCGTTGGAAGTTGCGGAGCATGCCGGTCTAAACAGCCTTCAAAAGGCGCTGGAGGAGTTGATGATCGAGATGGGACTGCCGTTGCCGGATCGTTGGAACACAAAGGCAGCCGGTTTCAAAGTAGACGCACTCTATATCCAATCCCAAGTAGCGCTTTTACTCTCATCCGCAGATGAAAAGGTGCTTGAAACACTGGAAGATCACGGATATATTCCTCTTTTTCTGGGTGACGATCCGAAACATTGGAAAGAACGTTTGAACCGGAATAAAGAGTTGTTGGAAGGAGTGAGTTTATGAGTGTCATGTTTCAACCCGGCAGTATCGTCACCGCTCGCAGCAGAGAGTGGATAGTGCTGCCCAATTCTACGCCGGAAGTTCTTCACTTGCGCCCTGTGGGGGGAAGTGAATTCGAAGCGACCAGGCTCCACATAGGTCTGGAGAAAACACCTATACGCCATGCGATCTTCCCCTGGCCCTCCGAAGAGGAGGTCGGCCCAAGCTATGCTGCGTTACTTCTCAAAGATGCGATGATGCTCAAGATGCGCTCGGGAGCGGGTCCTTTCCGATCTTTTGGCAATATCGCCATCGAGCCCCGTGCCTATCAGCTCGTTCCCCTGATGATAGCGATGAAACAGGAGACCATACGCCTCCTCATAGCCGATGATGTAGGGATCGGTAAAACCATCGAAGCAGGGCTGATCGTCAGGGAACTCCTCGACAGGGGGGAGATAGATCGTTTTACAGTCCTCGCTCCACCGCATTTGTGCGAACAGTGGCAGGAAGAGCTCAAAAACCACTTTCATATCGATGCCACGATAGTGCGCACGAGTACGGTAGGCAGGCTCGAACGCTCTTTGCCCCCTGGCCGCTCGATTTTCGAAGCATACCCCTTTACGGTAGTCAGCCTCGACTATATCAAATCCGACAGAAGGCGCGACGAGTTTCTCCGATCCTGCCCCAAATGCGTCATTGTCGACGAAGCGCACACCTGTACCCAGGGCAGCACCCGCGGCCGGCAGAAACGCTATGAATTGCTCAAGGATCTCAGCAAAACCCCCGACCGTCATATGATCCTGCTTACCGCTACCCCCCACTCGGGTGACGATGCCGCCTTTCACAATCTTCTAGGGCTGCTCGATCCCGTTTTTCGCACTTTGGGGGAGGTGGATGGCGCTGCCAAGCAGGAGTTGCGCCAAAAACTTGCACTCCATTTCGTTCAGCGCCGCCGTCCCGATATCGAAGAGTGGCACGACCAGAATCTCTTCCCCGAGAAACTGAGCGCCGAAGTGACCTACAAACTCTCCGGAGAATGGGGCAAACTCTTTGACGATGTGCTGGAGTATGCCAGAGAGATCGTCGAATCGGTCCAAGACCAGAGTCAACACCGCCAGCGTCTTACCTGGTGGGCGGCACTGGCGCTGTTGCGATGCGTTTCCTCTTCTCCGATGGCGGCGGTGGCGGCGCTTCGGACCCGAATAATGGCTCCTGAAGAAGATGCCGAGTTCGAAGATGAGATGGCAAAGCGCGTACTTGACGGCACGGAGGACGACCTTTCAACCGAAGATATCGAACCCGCCGCCGCGACCGACGAGAATCGCGAAAAGCTGCAAGACCTGATGCAGCAGGCCCTCGCCCTTACCACCCCTTCTAAAGACCCAAAGCTCAAGACGCTGATCAAACAACTTGGTGAGCTGATCGACGAGGGCTTCCGACCGGTGATCTTCTGCCGTTACATCGCCACGGCGCACTATGTAGCCGATGCACTGAAGAAAAAATTCAAATCCTGTGCTGTCGAGACAGTCACCGGGGAGCTGACGCCTAAAGAGCGACAGGAGCGTGTGGAAGCGCTGGGTATGGAACCGCAACCGATTCTGGTGGCGACCGACTGCCTCTCCGAGGGGATAAACCTCCAGGAATATTTCACCGCGGTCGTCCACTACGATCTCTCCTGGAACCCGACCCGCCACGAGCAAAGAGAAGGGCGTGTCGACCGTTTCGGCCAAAAGGCCAAAGAAGTGCGCACCGTCATGCTCTATGGCCAGAACAACCCCATCGACGGAGCCGTACTTGATGTGATCCTGCGCAAAGCCGAGTCCATCAAGAAGGAGCTGGGCATCCTTGTTCCGATGCCAGACGATGAAAATCGCATCACCCAGGCACTGATGCGTGCCGTGCTTTTCAAAAAAAGAGATAACAAACAGCTCACCCTCGAGCTTTTCGACGAAGACGATGAGCTGGCGGATTTGACGACACGGTGGGAATCGGCCTACGAAAAGGCGAAGCAAAACCGCACCATCTTTGCCCAGCGTGGTCTCAAGCCCGCCGATATCCTGCCCGAGTGGGAAAAATCCCGCGCTGCGCTGGGAAGTGAAGAGGAGGTGGAGCGATTTGTCTCCCGTATCGCCATGGCGCTTGATGCGCCGCTGGAAAAGAGGGAGAAGGGAGACTACAGTTTCTACACCCATCATTTGCCTGAAACCCTGCGTGAGCTGCTCAAAACCCGGGAGATCGAAGGAGAACTTCGCATCGACTTTCACTATCCCGCGAAAGTTGGTGCCGGATATATTCACCGCACATCACCACTGGTCACGGTGCTTGCAGACTATGCGGCGGAGAGTGCCCTGCAGGAGGCGTGGACTCCATGGATTGCCAGAGCCAGCGTTTACTTCACCGATGCGGTGGAGGTCAAAACCACCCTGGCGCTGGCGCGCCTGCGTACCCGGCTCACCCTCCAGCGCCAAGACAAAGAGCATACGATGCTTTGTGAAGAGATGCTTACATTCGAAGTAGGAGAAAGCCTGCGAATCCTCCACCATGAAGAACAGAAACGCTATTTTGACGCCGAACCGGTCAAAAACATGCCCACTCCCATACAAAAGCGCCACCTCTCTTCAGCCCTGAAAAGAGTGAAAGCCAAAGATGGGGACCTCGATGCCTTGGCGAAAGAGCGGGCCCGGATACTGCTCGAAGATCATAGACGCATCCGCGATGCCTCCAAAGCACGGGGCAGTTACAGTATCGCGCCGGTTCTGCCGGTAGACATCCTGGGGGTCATCGTCCTGGTCCCGGCAAGTAAGGAGAGATAATGGCACGCCATACCGAACTGACGATGCAGTCCATTGTCATCGAAAACGCTTTGCTTGCCCACGACTACCTGGCCAAGATCGCTTCACTGGAGGCGGAGCAGCAGAGCGACGCCGACTACGCCATCCCCAAAGGAGTGAAACTGCGTGACGAGATAGGGCGTTACTGGCGCATCGCGCAGGCCTACTGGAGTGACTTTGCCCCCCCTTCCCGTCCAAATACCGAACAGACCCAAAAGCGCTGGCTTATCCCTCTGCTGCAGGAAGTTTTGGGCTTTGGTTTGGAGGCGGTGGGCGAAAAGGTTTTGGGGGAGCGTTGCTTCCCTATCACCCACGAAGCGTTGGAGGGTTCGGTGCCGATGGTGCTTACCGACCCCTCTCACAATCTGGACAGATCCGACAGAGCTTTTGGCGACGAGCACCGCCGCCGCTCTCCCCACGCCTTGATGCAAGAGTTCCTCAACGCCAACGACGAAGCGCTCTGGGGGATCGTCTCCAACGGTTTGAAACTCCGCATTCTCCGCGACAACCCAAGCCTCACCCGCCCGGCGTATATCGAAATCGATCTGGAGCGGATCTTTACCGAAGAGCTCTATAGCGAGTTCGTTATTTTCTGGCTGCTTTCCCATCGAAGTCGCTTTGAAAAAGGGGATGCGTGCATCCTGGAACAGTGGCACAATAGAAGCGAAGAGGAGGGGGAACGCGCCCTCGACGAACTGCGCAATGGGGTGATGAACGCGTTGCTTTCGTTGGGTAACGGTTTTTTGCTCCACCCAGCCAACAGTGAACTCAAACGCAAACTACGAGAGGGCGAGTTGAGTACCGAGGCTTTCTATCAGCAGCTTTTGCGTCTGATCTACCGCTTTCTCTTCCTCTTTACTGCCGAGGAGCGGAGCCTGCTCTTTGCACCTGACGCCGATGAGGAGGCAAAAAGGCTCTACCACGGGGGATATTCGATGGCAAGACTCCGCGATCTCGCCCTTCATCACACGATCAAAGACCGCTACGATGACCTCTGGGAGGGGCAGACCATCGTCTTCGGTGCCCTTGCTCGTGGCGAAAAGCTGCTGGGTCTGCCCGCTCTGGGCGGGCTTTTTGACCCGCGGCAATGCCCGGACCTCGACGCCGCCCGCATGGGCAACTACTACCTGCTCGGTGCCGTGCGCCATCTCGCCTTTTTCCGCAAAGGCGGTGTGCTCTCGCGCATCAACTACCGCGACATGGATACCGAAGAGCTGGGCTCGGTTTATGAATCGCTGCTCGAACTCATCCCCGAACTCGACCTCTTGGCCAAAACACCGTTTGGTTTTATGGGCCATACCGCCGGCTCCGCGCGCAAGCTCTCGGGCTCCTACTACACGCCCGACAGCTTGGTGCAGGAGCTCATCGCCTCGGCACTGGTACCAGTCATCGAACGAAAGCTTCAAAATGCCGGCGATCCCATCGAAGCGCTGCTCTCCCTCCGTGTCATCGATCCCGCCAGCGGTTCGGGGCACTTCCTGCTCGCCGCAGCAAGAAAGATCGCCGAATACCTCGCCCCCTATCTTGCCGGTGGCCAGCCCACGCAAAAAGAGTACCGCCGCGCCCTGCGTCAAGTGATCGCCCACTGCATCTACGGGGTCGATCTCAACCCCCTTGCCGTAGAGCTCTGCAAGACCGCCCTCTGGCTCGAGGCGCTGGAGCCGGGCAAACCCCTAGGCTTTTTGGACAGCAAAATCCAGTGTGGAAACGCCCTGGTGGGGCTTTATGACGGCTCTTTGCTCAAAAAAGGGATCCCCGACGAAGCTTACAAGGCCTTGAGCGGTGACGACAAGGAGGTGTGCAAAGCGCTCAAAGCTGAAAACAGGCAACACGCCAAAGATCTCGCCATCGACCTGCGCTACAACCTCCAGGAGGTCTGGGACTTCGCCGCGCTCCCCGAAGAGACGGTGGACCAGATCCAAAGCAAAGCCGAAGCCTGGCAGGAGCTGCGCAAAAAAATGTGTGCCGTCAGCCTCAAAGAGGATCTCTACACCGCCGCCTTTTTCATCCCCAAGACCGAAACCACCCGCCACCTCGTCCCCACCAACCGCCACCTGCGCCTCCTCGCTCAGGGCCAGCGCATCGACGACGCCCTCGCCGCGCAGGTGCGCAAGACCGCCGACAGGCACCGCTTTTTCCACTGGCACCTCGCCTTCGCCGATGTCTTCGCCGAGCGGGGAGGATTCGACTGCGTGCTGGGCAATCCGCCGTGGGATATGCTGCAACTAAACCCTGTAGAGTTTTTCGCTTCAAGAGACCCGGAAATTTCCAATGCGAAGCACTCTTCAGCGAGAGAAAAATTGATAGAGAAGCTCAAGGAGGATCATCCAGCGCTATATGCTGAATATCAAGACGCCAAAGATACAGTGTTAAGAGTTCAGTCCTTCGTTCACCATTCTGGGCGTTTCCCTCTGACAAGTTTTGGTCGAATAAACCTTGCACCTCTATTTGCAGAACTTGGAGCCAAGCTTAAAGGAACTGATGGCCAGACCGGAATGGTTGTGCCGAGTGGAATTGCTACTGATTCGTTTACACAGGCATTTTTCAGATATTTGGTTGAATCAAAATCTTTGGTGAGTTTCTATGACTTTGAAAATAGAGAAGGAATTTTCCCGGGAGTACATAGAAGCTATAAGTTTGCATTATTGACACTGGGTAAAAGTGAAAAAGCGGAGCTGCTCTTTTTTGCGACCAATGTATCTCACCTGAAAAACAGTGAAAGACGATTTGGCTTGACAGCGGAAGAGTTTGCACTCATCAATCCAAACACACGAACCTGCCCCGTATTCAGGACAAAAACCGATGCCGAATTGACCAAAAAACTATATAAAAGTGCGCCGATATTGATTCGTGAGGCTACTGAAGATTCAGATGAAATCAATCCTTGGAAA
>NZ_AP027370.1:2175000-2310532 GCF_030296055.1 Hydrogenimonas cancrithermarum | reverse complement strand
AAGAGCCGCTCATCAACCGCGAACGTCGTGTCAAAGAGCTCTTCAAAAGTTTCGAAGACACCGACAGCGACGACGATGAAGAGACCGACGAGACGAAAAGAAAGAGCACCAAAGACGACAAACGTGTCAAAAAGGTCATAGAGACCTTCAAAGCGCTTGAAAAGGCGAAAAAAGATTGGCTCAAAACACAACAGAAAGCACCTGCGGAAGATGCCTCCGAAGAGGAGAAGTTTCACTATGAACTGGTTCTGTCGTACAAAAAGAAGGTCCTCAAAGACCGTCTGCTCGACCTCGGTCCTACATCGAAACTGATCAACGAACTGGTCAAGGCGATGGAGACGGCGCTCAAAAGCGACGAAGGATTCGAAAAGGAACTCAAACGCCTGGAGTACCGCCTTCCGCTTTTCAACGAGCAGCTCAAAGAGAACCACCGCAAGATTCTCGACAACATCGTCAATATGTCCAAAGAGGAGATCGCCGCGGCCGTTCCGGAAGCGACGATGGTCAGCACCTACCTGCAGATCAAGAAACTCTTTCAGACCAAAGAGGCGAGCAAAGACAGCTTCAATCTCGAACCGGAAAAGCTCGAAGAGATTCTCGAGCAGATCAAGCGCGGCAAGAAGATCAGTGAAGAGGCGAAAACACGGATGGCGAAGTCGAACCTTCGTCTTGTCGTCTCGATCGCAAAACGTTATACCAATCGCGGTCTTCCCTTCCTCGACCTGATTCAGGAAGGCAATATCGGTCTGATGAAAGCGGTCGATAAATTCGAATACAAAAAAGGGTACAAGTTCTCGACCTATGCCACATGGTGGATTCGCCAGGCGATCAGCCGGGCCATCGCGGACCAGGCACGAACGATCCGCATTCCTATCCATATGATAGAGACGATCAACCGTATCAACAAGATTATGCGGAAACATCTTCAAGAGACCGGTAAAGAGCCCGATGTCGAAACGATCGCAAAAGAGGTTGGACTTAGTGTCGACAAAGTCAAGAACGTCATAAAGATCACCAAGGAACCGGTCAGCCTCGAAGCGCCTGTCGGAAGCGAAGAAGATGGACGCTTCGGCGACTTCATCGAAGACAAGAGCTCAGCGAGTCCGGTCGAATCGGTTATGAAAGAGGACCTCAAAGAGCAGATCGACGATGTGCTCGACCAGCTCAACGAACGCGAAAAAGCTGTCATCTGTATGCGTTTCGGCCTGATGGATGACGAAAGCGATCGAACCCTCGAGGAGATCGGCAAAGCCCTCAACGTCACCCGCGAGCGCGTCCGTCAGATTGAAAGCAGTGCGATCAAAAAACTGAAACATCCAAAAGTCGGCCGAAAACTGAAGAATTATATCGAGGAGTGAGTGGGTAGAGTAAGTAGTTCGCGCCCTCCGGGCGCTTTTGGGGATTGAGTACTGAGTATTGAGAGGGAAAGGGTCGAAACCCTTATCTGCACCTTTACCGTTTTACCTCAAAATGATAAGGAGCGGAGCGACCATCCGAAACTGCTCACTACTCGTTTCTCGTCACTTTTTACCTACAAAAAGGGTAGTGGATGGACTTTTATGAAAAATGGCTCGAATACGACTACAATCCCTGGATTCTCTTCGACTCCACAGGCAAAGTCATAACGCTCAACCAAGAAGCGCAGTTTCTTCTCGCCGACGTGACGCCGCACGAAATATTCGAACTCGCCGTCACCTATGCCAACCAGTCATACGGCTTCAAAACCACCATGATGGACCTGGAGTATGGAAAGTATGAGTTCTTCAGTATCATGGTCGGATATGAAGACAACGATTCCATCGCGATACGCCTCTATCAAAAGCCCCCTGAACGTATTCACGAACCCCACCTGAAGCAACTCAGCGCCCATAATATCTACACACTGATCGATCTCGCCGTCAGCACGAGCTCCATCAGCCGCCAAAACGGTTTTACGACAACATTGGACCCGACACTGCCCGATATAAGGATCGACCCGGAAATTTTCGTCAAGCTCTTGACCGAAATGTTCAGCTGCTTCAACGATACGGAAGCGATCGAAATCAAACTCTCGCTCAAAACCGGAGAGACACTGAAATTCGAAGGAAGGCGTTATCCGATATTTCAGCTTTCGTCCAAAGGTGACCTCGATCCTTCCTGCTCGATCCATGTTTTGAAGAAACTCGCCAATCAGCTCAACGGCTATCTGACCCGAAAGGCAAACCTACTGACGCTGGAAGCGCCATTGATCATGGAGTGAACGAACGCGGTCGTCAACGACGATCGGCCCACAGAAGTACGGCCGTGGCAAATGGAGCAAGCGCTGCACCCAGCAGATAGAAAAGGGGTTGAAACAGCTCGTTGGAGATAAGTGAAACGACGCCTGCAGCAAGCACCGCATAGGCTGCGAGACGGTAGAGAGAAAGGGCCGGTTTCGTCGTCTTTAGAAACTCCCTGAACGAACGGCGGCTCCGTTTCAAACGCGCCTTCTCCTCCTGCATCAGCGTTTTGACATCATGAGGCACCCTATCTGGCTCCTCTTCCCACAAGCCGTAACGGTCATCGATCTGTTCGACGATATCGGGGAGATCGTGATGCGGTACCGACACACCGCTGTCGGCCACCATCTGCCAATATCCGAAAGTCGAAGCGGCTAGGACCAAAGAAGCACTCCAGAAACCCGCCTCGAAATTGAGAAGCGCTCCCCCTCCTTCGAGCCATTCTGTGAGGGCACCCCCAACCACTGCCAGCATCAGGAGTACCGAAACGATTCTAATCATCCTCGTCTTCATCCTGTTGCCGGTAGTTTTTGTACCGTGGGTCGTTCTTCAGTTCTTCAAGCGATTTCATCTGTTTTTTGTAGGCTTTATAGATGTTGAGCCCGGCAGCCGCAACACCCCAAAAGACACCGAGCCAGAAGAGCCACTCGTACCCGAAGAGCTTCTTCATGCCAATGCCAAGGCCTATCCCGATCAAGACGGCCACAACCATCGAGATGCCAAGCGAAAGCTCATTGGCTCCTTCGATGATCTTTTTGGCTTTGGGGGTATGCTGATCCCCTTTCTTTTCTTCAGGCATCAGAGTGCCCCGAAAACTTCATGGGCATTGCGAATCGTCTCGTCGATCATCACTTCGGTCGTTTTGGTGCAGATGAAGCCTGTTTCGAACTGACTGCAGGCAAAGTAGAAACCGCGGTCGAGCATGGCCTGGTGAAACCTGGCAAAACGGTCGGTATCGCTTTTTTGTGCATCGTCGAAATTTTTGACCGGCTTGTCGTTGAAGAAAAAGCCGAACATGCTGCCACGTACATCGACCTGAAGCGGAATATCGTGTGCATCGGCTGCAGCCTTGAGGCCTTTGACAAGCCGTTCGGCACGCATCTGCAGAATCTCGTAGAGTGCCACGTCGGCTTTGAGCTGACGAACCTGCGCCAGTCCCGCTGCCATCGCGACGGGGTTGCCGCTGAGTGTACCTGCCTGATAGACCGGCCCCTCCGGGCTCAGTTTCGCCATAATGTCTGCGCGTCCTCCGAACGCTCCCACCGGCATACCGCCGCCGATCACTTTGCCGAGTGTCACGAGATCGGGTTTGACATCGGTCAGCCCCTGCGCCCCCGTCAACGATGCCCTGAAGCCGCTCATGACCTCGTCGAAGATAAGCAGCGCCCCGTGCGCATCGCAGAGTTCGCGCAATTCGCCCAAAAAGGTCTCGTCCGCCGGAACGAGCCCCATGTTTCCGGCAATCGGCTCGATCACGACACAGGCGATATCGCTGCTCGCTTCGAAACAGGCTTTGACACTTTCGATATCGTTGTAAACGGCTAACAGTGTATGTTTGGCGAAATCGGCCGGCACACCCGGAGAGTTGGGGGAACCGAATGTCGCGGCACCGCTGCCGGCTTGAACGAGCAAAGAGTCGCTGTGCCCGTGGTAGCACCCCTTGAACTTCACGATATCGTCTCGCTCCGTAAAGCCGCGCGCAAGGCGAATCGCACTCATGACCGCCTCGGTCCCACTGTTGACGAAACGCACTTTGTCGATGGCAGGAAAAAGTGAAACAATCTCTTCGGCAAGCTCGGTTTCGAGCAGCGTCGGTGCACCGAAACTGAGCCCTTTGCGTGCTGTCTCGATCACCGCCGCTTCGACGGTAGGATCGCAATGGCCAAAAATCAGCGGCCCCCAACTCTGCACATAATCCACGTAACGGTTCCCATCGATATCGACGAGATATCCCCCTTCGCCTCTCTCGATGAACGGCGGCGTCCCGCCCACGCTTCCAAACGCCCGGACCGGTGAGTCGACACCCCCGGGAATCACCTTTTTCGCTGATTCATAAGCTTCGATACTCTTTGTATGTTTCACGGCTGATACCTTCGTAATAAAATTTTTATGATTATAGGCAAAACGCGGTTAATAAAGTATAATAGCTCCGTAAAAATCAGTTTAAAGTAAAACAGGCCCCGAATGAACCGACGCAAACTCCTATCGCTACTTTTGTCGCTACTCATTCATATCGTCATTCTAACGACTCTCTGGCTCCTTGTACATCGGAGCGAAAAAGAGCTCACATCTTCAGGAGCGAAACGTGTGCAACTCGCACTCAAGGACTTCGTCATCCCTTCACCGCCGATATCGAAAAAGTCTCCTCCTGCACCGAAACCCGTGAAGCCGGTTACCAAGCAGAAACCCAAAAAACCGAAACCCGCAAAGCCGGAACCCAAACCTCTTTCCAAACCCAAAAAAACCAAACCGGCACCGAAACCGAAAAAAACCGTTTCGCCTACGAAACGTAAGCATGTAAAAAGAGCTATCGACAAACCGATGTCAAAGCCTTTGCCGGAAAAACCCGTAAAGCCCGAAAAAAGTGAAAACAGTTCACCGCTTTCCGAACTGGCTGGTGCCCTCGGCACCCCCGCGATGGAAACACCTTCCCAGCCTCAGGCACCGACAATCGAACAGATCAACAACACCTTTTCGGACAAAGCTTTCTATGCCCTCTACAAGGATGAGTTCGACCATTTTACACCCGATCAGAAGAAGTTCATCAAAAACAATCTTTCAAGAATCCAGGGGATCACACAGCACTACCTTACGCTTCGCGGCTATCCCCCATTCGCAGGCCAGATGGGGCAGCAGGGGACCAATGTCGTCGAGTTTTATCTCCTTCCAAACGGCGACATCACCGATCTGAAAATCATCAAACCGACGGGATTCGAACAGCTCGACCAAAACTCGATCGACACGATCAAAACCGCCTACAAAGATTACCCGCTCCCCAAAGAGAAGACGAAGATACGTTTTTACATCCATTACAGCATTTATTGATAGTGGGTAGTGCATAGTGTTCAATAGGCTCTATACGCTTCCATCGGCTCACCATCATCGTCTTCATAGGGCGTTCGAGCCACGTCAGACAATTGCCATGACGACATTCAACCCATACGAGCCGCCAATTCAAGCAGATTTTTGGCATTTTTGTAGATCGGCTCATCGACAAAACCGAGTTCATCGTCGGTGAAGCCGCTGCTGTTCGGATTCGATTCGAACAACTCGACGACACGTCTCGCCCAGGCGATCTCCTCTTCCGAAGGTATGAAAACACGGTTCGCGATTTCCACCTGCGCCGGTGAAACACACCCTTTGGCGTGGTATCCCATTTTATTCTCGAGCAGACACCAGTTTTCGAACGCTTCGGTATCCTGATACTCCTGAAAGACAAACGAAACCGGCAGTACCCCCGCGACGGAACTCTCCAACAAAAACCGCGTCATAATCGCATGCATTGTCGGGTTGTGCAGATGCACGATACGCTGAGGAAGACGCATCGAGGCGAGAAGATCGAGAACTCCAAGATAATAGGCTTCGACTCGCTTATCTACACGCAATTGCGAAAGATTCGCCCATCCCTCTTTCGTCTCGATGGAGAGGTGGACTTTTATTCTTTCATCGATCAGGCCGAGCGCTTCCTCGACATCGTCCGCTGTTTCGATTTTCGGCACACGGATCGCGTCGGGCAGTACCGTGTTGAGATAGGCGATCTCCTCCCTTCCACCTCCGTTCAGCGGATTTATCCGCACAACGGTTTTCGATCGAATCGACTTCGCTTCAGCGAGAAAAAGACCCGTCAAACGAAGTGCCAGCGGTTTGAGTGCGGGAGCGACGCCATCTTCGAGATTTAAAACGACGATATCGGCTTCCAGATCGTCCAGTTTGTTTAGATGCCTGAGGCGGTGGGCAGAAAGCATCAGAGCACTTCGGACAAAAGGAGCGTCGTAACGGACACTTTGTGGACGGTCTTTGCGAAGCGCTTCGATCGCGTCGAGATCGTTCTTTTCGACGAGACGGTTTAAAAAATCGAGGTTTTCGAAAATCATTCGGACTCCTGTGGTGTATGGAGGTAATAGTAGAGCGCTTCGATCTCCGAATCAGTAAGAAAATAGGTCGGCATTATACGATGTCGTTTGACAAGGCTCTTTTTGAGGGTGCCGATCGAGACTTTTCGTATATCCGGCCCACGAAGTTCAACCCTCTTTCCATCCTCTTTGTAGGTGGCGATCTTCGCACCCTCTCCATGTGCCCCATGACAATGGACACACCCGATGCCTCTGGGAGTGTTGTAGAGCATCTGGCCATACTCGTACTGGGTGATGAAAGAATCCTCCCCCCACATTAAAGATGCTGTAACCAGAAGGCCCAAACGCTTCACTAACCGCCTTTTAATCAATTATTGGATAGTATTTTATCCAAAATCCCATAAGGAACCGCGATGCAGATAATCGACGGCAAAAAACTGGCCAAAGAGATCCGCGATCAGATCGCCACAGAGGTCGAAGAGCTCAAAACTTCCCGAGACATCACGCCCGGGCTCGCAGTCGTCCTGGTCGGTGACGACCCGGCTAGCCATGCCTACGTCAAGATGAAGGCCAAAGCGTGCAAAGAGGCCGGTATCTACTCCATCACCCATGAAATGCCCGCGAGCATCAGCCAAAGCGAGATCGAAGAGACGATCCTGATGATGAATAAAAACCCAAACATCGATGGAATTCTTGTCCAGCTTCCCCTCCCATCCCACATCGACACGACCAAAATTCTCGAACTGATCGATCCGAAAAAAGATGTCGACGGTTTCCACGCCTACAACTTCGGACGTCTGATGACAGGTCTGGACGGTTTCGTCCCCTGCACGCCGCTTGGTGTCATGGAGATGCTGAAAGCCTACAACATCGACCCCAAAGGCAAAGACGCCTGTGTCGTCGGTGCCAGCAACATCGTTGGCAAACCGATGGCAGCCCTGCTGCTCAATGCCTTCGCCACGGTCGACATCTGCCACATCTATACCAAAGATCTGGCCGAGCACACGAAGCGTGCCGACATTCTCGTCGTCGGTGTGGGCAAAGCGGGCCTCATCACCGAAGAGATGGTCAAAGAGGGTGCCATCGTCATCGACATCGGCATCAACCGCCTCGAAGACGGTACGCTGGTGGGTGACGTGGACTACGAAACCGTTGCACCGAAATGCAGTTACATCACCCCCGTACCCGGCGGCGTCGGACCGATGACGATAGCGATGCTGCTCAAAAATACCCTCAAAGCCGCAAAAGAGAGAGCATGAGCCAGCCTGAAACGACACGCAACGAAACACGACAGCCCAGGAAAAAGCCTCACTGGCTGGTTCGCCTCTATCACTTTTCCAACACATGGACGGGTACCGTCATCATCGTTTTGATGGTGATATTCTTCGTCGCCCAGGCTTTCGTCATACCCAGCGGCTCGATGAAGAATACGCTGCTGATCGGTGACCACCTCTTTGTCAAAAAATTCGCCTACGGCGTTCCGGTACCCCATATTCCGTGGCTGGAAGTCCCGGTCTGGTTCGACAGTGACGGGGATGGCCATATCATAGAGGCGGATGGCCCGAAACGGGGAGACATCGTCATTTTCCGCTACCCCAGAAACGAAAAGATCCACTATGTCAAACGGTGTGTCGCCGTCGGAGGGGACATCCTCTTTCTTCACAACAAAGAGCTCTATCTCCATCCGCACGAAGGCAACGACTACATCGTTGCCAACTATCCGCAGGAGAAGATCACCGAGATCGACGGCATGCTTTTTGTCAGAAATCCCTATCGCGACCAGTTTCCCGGTATCCACAACGACCCGAATGTCGTAATGGATGGTTATCAGCCCATGCAGATCTTCGAATTCGGACCCGTCAAGGTCGAAGAGAACCATTGGTTCATGATGGGTGACAACCGCGACCACTCCAACGACAGCCGCTTCTGGGGAACCGTCCCCTACCGCTTGGTCGTCGGACAGCCTTGGTTCATCTACTTCAGTTGGGATGAAAACTATCTGATTCGATGGGACCGCATCGGACGAAACGTCGAAACGTTGGAGAGAGAAGAACCCCGATATGTGGAGTGAACTCGATATCGTCAAAATCGTTTCCATCGTCCTCTCCCTGATGGTCGCCATCATCGGCCATGAGATCATGCACGGCTATGTCGCCTACCGATACGGTGACACCACGGCCAAAGCGGCAGGGCGTTTGAGCATCAACCCGATCGTCCACATCGATCCTGTCGGAACCATCCTGGTTCCTGCCCTCCTTTATATCAGCGGCGCCCCTTTTCTGTTCGGATGGGCGAAACCGGTTCCCGTCAACATCCGTACCGTCATCTATAACGGCGGTTACAAAGCGGCGGTCGCCGTGGCGCTCGCGGGCGTGACCTACAACTTCATCCTGGCGGTCGTCGCGTCGATGATCTTCCCGATGTTCGATCGGCCGCATTCGCTCTTCGAAGCGTTCGTCGGTCTCTTTTTGATGTACTCCATCGTCTACAACGTCGTGCTCGGAGTTTTCAACCTGTGGCCCTTTCCGCCTCTGGACGGCTCGCAGGCACTCCGTTATATCGCGATGCAGTTTCGATGGCAGCCCGTTGTCGACTTGTTGAACAGAATCGAACCGGTCGGCATGATTTTACTGATTGTCGTCATCGCCACACCCCTTTCGGAATGGTTTTTCATGCCGGCACGCTGGCTCATCGACCTTTTACTCACATAATTGTATAATCACCGAAAAAAATGAAGAGAAGGAAGCGAAATGAAGTATTATATCGGTAGCGATCATGCGGGATTCGCAGTCAAAGGCCTCGTTGTCGAAATGCTCAAAGAACGCGGCCACGAAGTGGTGGATCTGGGGCCGGAGAGCGACGCACGCGTCGATTACCCCGATTACGCCGAAAAGGTGGCGCGCGCCGTCGTTGAAGATGCCGGCACCCATGGGATTCTCATCTGCGGCACCGGCATCGGTATGAGTATCGCGGCCAACAAGGTCGACGGGATACGGGCCGCCCACTGCCATGACTACTACACTGCGCAGATGGCACGGGCACACAACGATGCCAACATCCTCTGTTTCGGAGAGCGTGTTTCCGGCCCCGGCGTCATCGAATCGATGATCGACGCTTTTACGGCCACGGAATTCGAAGGCGGCCGTCATGCCGGCCGCGTTGAAAAGATCATGGCACTTCAAAAGAGCCACTGATGTTTTTCGAGTGGTCACTGGTCACCTTCTCGCTTCTGCTGGTGATCTTCGTACTGGTGAAGATGTTCTATTTTCAGAATCTCACGATCAAAGAACAACGCAACAACGACGTAATGAAACTGACGCTCAAAGAGGCGGAAGTTTTAATAAGAAAATACCAGATCCAGCTCCAAAGAGCGCTTGGAAATATCGATATTCTCAATGAGCAGATGAACAAGCTGCGGCGCGAAATCAAGACAGTCAAGCAGCGAAACGGCCAGTACCGCATAGAGAACGAAAAACTCAGAAACCGCATCAAAGAACTCGAATCGCGGATCGAAGCACTTATTTAAGAGAGAGACCTATGAAAACACTAACGCCTGAAGAGAAAAAACTCCTCCTTGATTCGATCAGGGACATACCTGACTTTCCGAAGCCCGGCATTCTTTTTAAAGATATAACGACCCTTTTGAACGATGCCAAAGCGTTCAATCTTCTGATGGATCACCTCACCGAACGTTACAGTGACGCCAACCTCGATTTCGTCGCCGGTATCGAAAGTCGCGGCTTTATCTTCGGTGCTGCACTGGCAGCGAAACTCGGTATCGGATTCGTTCCAATTCGTAAAAAAGGAAAGCTGCCCTCCACTACGATTGCAGAGAAATACTCGCTCGAATACGGTGTGGACGAAGTGGAGATCCATATCGACGCGTTCTTGAACAAAGAAGGCGCACGCGTTCTACTTATCGACGACCTGATTGCCACCGGTGGTACTGCGGAAGCCGCCGTCAAACTCATCAACGACGCCAAAGCCGAATGTGTCGAAACCTGTTTTCTCATCAACCTCACATTTTTGGGCGGTGTCGAGAAGGTCAAAAATCTCTCACCCGTCTATTCCGTTTTGGAGGTCATCTAGATGTATATCCCAAAACCACTCAAATTCGACCCGGACAAGCTGGGACACTTCGGCATCTTCGGCGGGCGTTACGTCCCCGAAACGTTGATGCCCATTCTGCAGGAACTCGACGATGCATACGCCAAAATCCGCTTCGACGAAACATTCTGGGAGGAGGCGCACTACTACCTCGAACACTACGTCGGGCGCCCGAGCCCGCTCTACTACGCCAAAAATATCTCCGACGAAGTGGGTGCGACGGTCTACCTCAAACGAGAAGACCTGAACCATACAGGCGCCCATAAAATCAACAATACGATCTTGCAAGGGCTCATCGCCAAACGCCTGGGCAAGAAAAAAGTGATCGCCGAAACGGGTGCAGGGCAGCATGGCGTCGCAACCGCCACGATTGCAGCGTTGCTGGGCCTCGAGTGTGAAATCTTCATGGGAGCCAAAGATGTCGCACGGCAGGAGCTCAACGTTTTCCGGATGAAACTGCTGGGTGCCAAGGTCCATGCAGTCGAAAGCGGCAGCAAAACCCTCAAAGACGCGATGAACGACGCGATCCGATACTGGGTCACCAACGCGCGCGACACCTTCTACATCATCGGTACCGTTGCGGGCCCGCACCCCTACCCGATGATGGTGCGCGATTTTCAGGGAATCATCAGTTACGAAGCGAAAGGGCAGATCCTAAAAGCGCAAAACCGCCTGCCCGACTACGTCATCGCCTGCATTGGCGGCGGCTCGAACGCCATGGGAATCTTCGCCCACTTTCTCGAAGAGCCGGAGACCACCTGTATCGGTATCGAAGCCGGGGGCCTGGGGCTCGATACCGACAAACACGGTGCCAGCCTTGCCAAAGGAAGCCCGGGTGTATTGCATGGACAGATGAGCTATCTGCTACAGGATGAAGACGGCCAGATTCTCGAAGCCCACTCCATTTCCGCCGGCCTCGACTATCCCGGCATCGGCCCGGAACACGCCTATCTCAAAGAGATCGGTGCGGCGGAATACGACGCCATCACCGACGCCGAAGCGCTCGACGCCTTCGTCTGGCTCAGCCAAAGAGAAGGTATCATTCCCGCGTTCGAGAGCTCTCACGCCATCGCCTACCTCAAAAAGATGGAGCCTGAACGCATCAAAAACAAGCTGGTCATCGTCAACCTCTCCGGTCGGGGCGACAAAGATATGGTTCAGGCCAAAGATCTGCTACATTTTGACTAAAGGAGCCTCGTGGAAGCGTTTTTACTCCATGCGTTGACAGAGTATGGCTACATCATCCTCTTTGTCTGGAGTATCATGGAGGGTGAGCTCGGACTCGTTATGGCAGGAACGATGGTCCACACCGGACACATGAATATGTCAGCCGCGATTTTCGTGGCGGGTCTTGGCGGATTTGTCGGCGACCAGATCTATTTTTATATCGGCCGCTACAACAAAAAGTGGATTCACCAATACCTTCACAACCACCGCAGGAAGTTCGCACTGGCACACCTGCTGCTTAAAAAGTACGGCTGGCCCGTCATTTTCATACAGCGTTACCTGTACGGTTTGAGAACGATCATACCGATGAGCATCGGACTGACACGCTACGATGCGAAAAAATTCGCTATCATAAACTTTATCAGCGCCCAGGTGTGGGCAGCCATCACGATCGTACTGGCCTATATTTTCGGCGAACAGATCCTGGAAGTGCTAGAGTACACAAAAGAGCACTGGTATTTTGCACTCCCAATGGCAGGTCTCTTTTTCGGAGGGATCGTCTACACATTCAAACGTATCGAAAAGAATATTTTACAGAGGAGAAAAGAGCGATATGAAAATCGAAACAACAACGCAGCCGCGAAGTGAAATCGAAGCCGACATGGAGATCGTCTGTGTCGTCGAAAAAAACCTCGGCCATCCATGGGCCGAAGAGGACAAAAAGCTACTGGAACTTTCAGGTTTCGAAGGCGGGCAGGATGAGACATGCCTGATGCCGCAGAGTCGGCGCATCTACGTCGGAGCCGACTCTTTGCACCATGACGACATCCGAAGCGCCTATGCCGCTGCGATCCGTGCCCTACGCAAGACGAAAGCCGAGCACGTCAAAACGGGGCTTTACCTTGGAAAATGCTCGGCGCAAAACATCAAAGCGATGGCCGAAGGAATGATCCTCGGCGACTACGAATTCGACGCCTACAAAACCGAAAAGGCGAAGCACCCGATCAAAAAAGTGACGATCGCATGTGAGGATTTCAACGGCAAAAGTATCGACTGTGAAAAAGCCAAAGCGTATGTCGATGCAGCCGTTACCGTCGCACTGGCAACCAACTATACGCGCAGCATCGTCAACATGCCGCCCGACGACATGACACCGGAGATTCTGGGACTCAAAGCGGTCTCACTCGCCGAAGAGAACGGCCTGGAGTGCATCGTACTCGATGAAAAGGGGCTGGAAGCCGAAAACATGGAGGCTTTTCTTGCCGTTAGCCGTGCGAGCCACCATCCGCCAAGACTTGTACACCTGGCCTACAAGCCCGAAAACGCGAAGTTCAAAGTGGCACTCGTCGGAAAAGGGCTCACCTACGACAGCGGCGGCCTCAGCCTCAAGCCGGCCGAATATATGGTGACGATGAAGTCGGACAAATCGGGAGCCTGTGCGGTACTTGGCATCATGAAGGCGGTGAGTGAGCTGAAACTTCCTATCGAGGTACACGGCATCATCGGTGCAACCGAAAACATGATCGGAGGTAACGCCTACAAACCCGACGACATCCTCAAAGCCAAGAACGGCACGACAATCGAGATCCGCAACACCGATGCAGAAGGCCGCCTGGTACTCGCCGACTGCCTCTGCTACGCGCAGGAGAAGGTTGCGCCCGACTACCTGCTCGACTTCGCGACATTGACCGGGGCATGCGTCGTGGCACTTGGCGAATATACGACAGGCTTGATGGGCCACGACAGAGGGCTCAAACACAGCTTCTCGAAAGCCGCGACCAATGCCGGCGAACTCACTGGAACGTTACCGTTCAACCGTTACCTGAAAAAACTGCTCAAAAGCGATGTCGCCGACGTCTGCAACATCAGCAGCTCGCGCTACGGCGGTGCCATCACTGCAGCACTCTTTCTCGATCATTTCATCGAAAAAGAGTACAAACACAAGTGGCTGCACCTGGATATCGCAGGCCCGGCCTTCGTCGAAAAACCGTGGGGCTACAACCCTGCCGGTGCCAGCGGCGCGGGTGTGCGCATGACTGTCAAATGGTTCGAGCAGATTGTAAAACAGGCCAATAAAGAGGATAAGTCGTCTTCACATTAGTCGTTTTCCTGGGCAAGGGGGCATGAGAAATCATTCTCCCCTTGCCCAACAATCATCTATCTCTCGTATCGTCCTCTTTTTTATCTTTCTTGGGCATCTTCAAAATCACGACCATCACAATCACCGCTCCGACGATCAAGCCCATTCTTATCCACTCATCGGTCATTCATTCCTCCTTCTTCTTTTTTGGACGGCCTCGTCTATTGAGTGTCGACAACAGCCCGAGTTCCGCGGCCGTCTGCTTTTGCCACTCCGGCGTACCCAATGGCGCCTGTCGGTTGACGCTATTGCGTATCTTTTCAAGTTCGGCAGCATAAATCGGCTCATTGACAAAATCGTGCCAGCCATCTCCAAGGTCGAGATACGTCTCATCGAGCAGCGATCTACTTTTATGGATTCTCTCATAGAGCGAACCATACCGCCAAACGCCAGCATCGTCCACCAACCCGGCCCGTTTCGCATTGGCTTCGATATAACGCATCAGCGTCAGATAGTAGCTCTCCTGCTGCACGATAAAACTCTTGAAGCGCCCCTGCCACACATGGCCCGAGGTTTTGTTCTTTTTGTGGTAGTAGCGCACATGCGACGTCATCACCCACTGCATGAAGCGACTCAGTCCTCCCTCTTTCTGTGGAACGAGCATCAGATGAAAATGATTCGGCAATAGACAGTAGGCATGTACTCTCACCGGTTCCCGCTTTTTCGCCGTCTCGAGCAGATCGAGAAAATAGTTGTAATCTTCATCATCGTCAAAAATCCGCATCCGCATATTACCACGATTGATGACATGGTAAATTCCACCGACCGTTTCACCTCTAGCGATTCTCGGCATACAACTACCTTTTTAGATTTGAACTAAGAAATGATTTTATCATCCTATCG
Source organism: Hydrogenimonas cancrithermarum (assembly GCF_030296055.1). NCBI lineage: Bacteria > Pseudomonadati > Campylobacterota > Epsilonproteobacteria > Campylobacterales > Hydrogenimonadaceae > Hydrogenimonas > Hydrogenimonas cancrithermarum. The sequence goes on along the minus strand of NZ_AP027370.1, from coordinate 2,295,944 downwards.
AAAATGGCTTAAAAGTAGCCTGTCCCCTTTACTTTTATTAATTATAGATTAATGGATTAATGGGGACAGGCTAATTAATGGGGACAGGCTACTTTTTTGTTGATTTTCTTTCGCTATCTTTGGTATACTCCCTTTTTATTTAAACTGCGAAACTTCCCTTGAAAACAGAAGATTTACAAGCAAACAAGGAGTCTTTATATGGGTCTTCCCGTAGGAATCGTCGGGCTGCCGAATGTCGGCAAATCGACCACGTTTAACGCGCTTACCAAAGCGCAGAATGCCGAGTCTGCCAACTATCCGTTTTGTACGATCGAACCGAACAAGGCGGTCGTTCCCGTTCCAGATCCGCGTCTGGAGGAGTTGGCCAAAATCGTCAATCCCGAGCGTATCCAGCACTCGACGATCGACTTCGTCGATATCGCCGGGCTCGTCAAGGGTGCCAGCAAAGGCGAAGGGCTGGGCAACCAGTTTTTGAGCAATATCCGTGAAACGGAGATGATCTTGCATATGGTACGCTGCTTCGAAGACGGCAATATCACCCACGTCGAAGGGAGTATCGACCCGCTGCGCGACATCGAGATCATCGAGAGTGAACTGATCTTCGCCGACATTCAGCAGCTCGAAAAGAAGATCGACCGCCTCGCACGCCAGGCGAAAACCGGCGACAAAAAGGTGCGCGCGCAACTCGAGATTGCCCAGGAGTTGATGAAACACCTCGAAGAGATCAAACCGGTCAGCACCTTCGAGAAGCGTGACGACGAGAACTTCATCCAACTCGACAAAGAGCTTCGTTTTTTGAGCAACAAACCGATCATCTACGGCGCCAACGTCGATGAAGAAGGATTGCTCGAAGACAACGAATATGTCCAGGCGGTCAAGAAACACGCCGAAGAGGTGGGTGCGGATGTCATCAAGCTCTGCGCCAAAATCGAAGAGGAGCTGGTCCAGCTCGAAGAGGATGAGGCCAAAGAGTTCCTCGAAGAGCTCGGTATCGAAGAGTCGGGTCTGGACAAGATCATCCGAACCGCGTTCGAGCGTCTGGGGCTGATCAGCTACTTCACCGCCGGTGTCAAAGAGGTGCGCGCCTGGACGATCCATCGCGGTTGGAAAGCCCCGAAAGCGGCCAGTGTCATCCATAACGATTTCGAAAAAGGCTTCATCCGCGCCGAAGTGATCGCCTATGAAGACTTCATCGAGTATGGCGGCGAACAGGGAGCCAAGGAGGCCGGGAAAATGCGTCTCGAGGGTAAAGATTACGTGGTTCAAGACGGCGATGTCATGCACTTCAGATTCAATGTATAATAACCAAATAAATTAAAAGGAACATACAATGGCATTTAAACTGCATATAGAAGCCGAAGGAAGAAAAATAGGATTCTACAAACTCAACCGCCTCGAGTTCGAAGGCCTTGAAATCGATGCCGATACCGATTTCGACAAAGAGAACATCACAGAGCTTTTCGAAAACATCAACGCCTACATCGAAAGCGGCGAACTCGAAGAGCTCGACAGCGCTCAGACCTTTACGACTTTCCATCCCGATACAGCGACGATCACGCTCGATGCCGACAACCTCGAAGAGGTGGAAGTCTCTCTCGACGACATGACACTTCAAAATATCAATGTCGATACCAAACTCGAGCTTCTCGAAAAAGCGAAGATCGGCGACGTCATCTTCATCCGAACCGAAGTTGGCGAAGCCTACTGGGACATCAGCGGCGAAGGAGAAGCATCGTTTACGCTCGAAAACGTCAAGTTCGGCTATCTCGATTGCAGCCAGTCACACAACCAGTACGACGTGATCCGTGAAGGATACTACGACTTTCTGTGCGATCTCGTCGTTCCGGAAAATGCATGGTACAACGACGAGAAGCTCGAAATCGACGAGCATGTGCTAAGAACGCAGCAGGTTTACGGCGAGCTCTACATCGTCCGTCAGGAACTTCCGGGCCGTACGAAAGAGTTCGAGCGCGTCGACCTCGGTGGGCCGATGCTTCTCGATACGACCAGCACCCCTGAAGAGTTCTCCTGAGCCCATGATTGGTCAGGACTTTCCCTCACGATGCCAAACAGCCTCTCTTCCGACTTCATTCCCATCGTCGATGCGATCGAATCGCATCTTCTTGGGAAACGCCACGCCATCACCCTGACGCTCGCCGCCTTTTTCGCAAGAGGGCATCTGCTGCTCGAAGATATTCCGGGCGTCGGCAAAACGACACTCGCAAAAACTTTTGCATCGGTGATGGGACTGAAGTTCGGACGTATCCAGTTTACGAGCGACCTGCTCCCTTCCGACATTCTGGGTGTCAGCTACTTCGATCTCAAAAGCGGCGGCTTCACTCTGAAAAAAGGCCCCATCTTCACACCGTTTCTTCTCGCGGATGAAATCAACCGTTCGATGCCAAAGACCCAGTCGGCACTGCTCGAGGCGATGGAGGAGCGGCATGTGACGATCGACGGTATCTCGTACCCATTGCCTGAACCCTTTTTTGTCATCGCTACGCAGAATCCGCACGAAGAGGTTGGTACTTTCCCGCTCCCTTCTTCACAGCTCGACCGTTTCATCTGTTCCTTCGGTATCGGCTATCCCAATGCAGAGGCGGAACGCAAAGTGCTTCAGGGCATCACGCAGACGCCTATGCCTTCCAACCCGTTGATGCAAAAGCCACAAATCGAAGAGCTCTTAGCCCGTGCCGCATCGGTCCATTTGAGCGAGGCGATGCTCGATTACATCCAGGCCATCATCGCCCATACCCGCGACAGTGGCCGCTTCGTCAACGGCCTCTCGACCCGCGGGGCTCTGGCATTGACGGCGATGACCAAATCGTGGGCGATGATGCACGGACGCGACTACGCCATCCCCGACGATCTGCAGGCGGTGGCGGGCGAAACCTGCATCCACAGGCTCCGTTTCAAAGAGGGTACCACGTCGATCGAACGTATCCGGTATGAGCTTTTTACACACGTTCCTTCAGACGTATAGACGCGTCGAACAGCATGCCACACGCTACACTATCCTTGTCGTACTGCTGCTTGTCGGCCTCTTTCTGGAGGCTTACATGCACAACTTTAACCTTGTCTACATCACCCTCTTTTTTCTTTTTGCCGCCGTCCTGACCGCCGCGCCTCTCGGCATACTCAATATCGGCCGGCTGGAAGCCGGGTTCGAGGGATGTGGCCGCCTTTTCGCAAAACGCGAAAGCCACTGCCGGTTCAATGTGAAAAACCCTTCGCCCGCCACGGCATGGGGCATCGCCTTATGGTGCAAAGACCAAAGCCAGCCTCTATCCTCCATCGAACCCCAAACCGTGATTCGGGCCAATCTTCCGATCGTTCCGAAACGGCGTGGACGTATGGCGCTTGGGCCCTGTAGGCTCGAAAGCCGCTTCCCACTCTCGACGATACGCTTCGTCCTTCCGATCGAAGCGCGCTGTGAGGTCGTCGTCTACCCCGAGCCGAAAGGAAAACCGCTGCAAAGCTATCTGCAGCGCATCCGTACCCATTACGGCGAAGAGACCGATTTCGACGGCCTGGTACACTACAGCGGCTCGCAAAGCGCTTCGCGGATCCACTGGCCTTCGGTTGCAAAAGGGGAGACGATGGTCAAACATTTTATCACGGAGCACGAAACGCAGACACTTCGTTTCGACTTCAAAAGCTGCGCAAAGAGTGACGAAGCGAGACTTTCGCAGTTGACGCTCTGGGCACTTGAATGCGAAAAGCGTGGCCTCCCGTTCATCATCCGGATGCCGCACGGGGAGCTTGACAGCCGAAAGGAGGGGATCGATGCGATATTGGAAACGCTCGCAACCTACTGAACGCCCCATTGCAATGACCGATCCGAAGGCACTGCGGCTGCTCGACATCGCCTATTTGACGGTCTTGCCGCCGATCCTGCTCGTGGCGAAACTGCCCATGCTTCTTTTCATGATGGTGGTCGTTTTTCTCGTAATCTCGCGGAAAAGTGTTTCCAGGCCGTTGCTGGTCTTTACGGCGCTTTTGGGTCTCGTCGCGATCTTCCTGTCGCTCTACGGCGCATTTAATTTCATCGGACTCTCACGCCTCAAACTTTTCGTCGAACTTCTGGCCTACCTACTGATTCTCGCCGTTTCGCTGCAGCGTCTGACAAGAACCATCAACGGCTACCTGATCGTCTCGCCGATGCTTCTGCTCGCCCTTTCACTCTTCTTTTTCGATTCGATCGCGATGCTCGTCTATATCGTTTTCGAACTTTTCATACTGCTCTGGCTCATTCTGACATGGCAGATGCAAAGCGGCTTCCGTGAAAGCCTGCGCATGACCGGCATTCTCTTTCTCCTTTCGCTACCGTGGGTCGTGCTGCTCTTCATCTTTTTCCCACGCATCTCCTTCGGGCACGCCTCCTACGGTTTTCGTGGCGAATCATTCCAGCGGATGGGCCACGACGGAACGATGCGGCTCGATGCCGGCGCTCTGAACGTCCTTTCCGATCGCATCGTCATGGAGGTGGGGTTCGAAGGAGAGTTTCCACCCGAAAGCAAACTCTATTTCAGAGGCAGCGTGCTCTATGTCGACAAAAAAGACCATTGGGAACCGCTGCCCCCTTTTATCCAACACCGCATCGCTCCAAGAAAGTACGCCACGCCGCCAATGTATGAAGAGGCCACCAACATCGTCATCTACAAAGTCAACCTCTACCCGACGCACAAAAAGTGGCTCTATCTGCTCGACCTGCCGATCGAAGCACCCGAAGGAGCGTGGATAAATGCCGATTTCGAAACGACAGTCAAAGAGACGATCGACGCGCCGCAGATCTATGAGGCGAGCTCCGCCCTGGAGTACCGTTACGGAGCTTCGACGGACGAAACCGTCATCGCCTACGCACTCGATGCAAACGCCTCCTCCAACCCGAAAACGGCAGCGGCGGCGAAAAAAATCAGAGCGGATTACCCCGAAGAAGAGAGACGTATCGATGCACTGGTACGCTTTTTCAAAACTGCACGCCTGACCTATACATTGAAACCAGAACCGCTCGAGCTGAACCACGCCACCGACAGCTTCCTCTTCGAGAAGAAAAAGGGCTATTGCGTCCACTTCGCCAGCAGTTTCGTAACGATGGCACGCCTCGCCGGCCTTCCGGCACGCATCGTCACCGGATACAAAGGGAAGATGGCGAACCGTGTCAAAAACTACCTCGCCGTAGAGGAGCGTGACGCCCACGCTTGGGCGGAAGTACTGATCGACGGCCATTGGCAGCGGGTCGAAACGACTGCAACCGCCGCTTTTATCAGTGACGACACAGTGGCGGAACTGCTGCGTAAAGATACGACACAGGGCGACGCTACAGTTTCACGGGCCAGAACCCGACTCGACCTCTACATTCTTTACGCCAAATACCAGGTTGAAACATGGATTTTGCGCTACAGCCGGTTCAGACAGATGCAGCTACTCGAAAAAGCGAAAAACGACCCGATTTTCGTCATACAATTCATCGTCGCCCTTTTGCTTCTGATTATCGTTGTCACGATAGCCGTCCGTCATTTCAAAAGAGCCCCCTGCCCCGACAAAATCCTGTGTCTTTTACAGCCTCTTCTCAAACGACTTGAAAAAGAGGGATATTCGCGTAAGGAGGGAGAGACACTCCGCTCACTTTTCAAGCGCTATCTCGAAGATCATCCCGAAGAAGAGCCGATCGAGACAATCGATCGAATTTACCATCATTTACGGTATGGAAAAAATGAGAATGAATTGAAAGAGCTGAAAGAAAAGATCCGGGCGTTTTTGAAAAACCGGATCGATGAGAGGTAAAAATTCTCCCCGCGCATCGGCGGGAAATCTTTCGTATCCAAAGTTCACTTACCGGTGGCCGGCTGACTCTATTCGTTGATAATCGCCACCCGTTCCCCGAAGCGGACGTGGGTTCTGTCGTTCGTCCGGACATCCATAAGACCCGGCTCGGCGAAGATGAGCACGGTCGAACCCATCATGAACATGCCGAGCAGGTCCCCTTTGTGCAACCAAACCGGTTTTTTGTCGTATTTGTAAAAGGTCGGTTCGCGTCTGTCGGCATTGGTTTTGATGCGGTGGTCGAAGGCTATCGTCATCTTTCCGACATTGAGTGCACCCACGAGGACGATGAAAATACGGTGATTTTTTTCGGTGAAACACTCCAAAATCACACGCTCGTTCTCAACGAAAAGCTCTTTTGTCCGGCGCAGTGAAGGGAAGTTGACCGGGTAGAGCTTTCCCGGCTGGTGCAGAATGGAGGCGATACGCAGCTTGTAGGGCATATGGTAACGGTGGTAATCTTTGGGGGAGAGATAGAAGTTGATGTAACTGCCGTCGTAGAGCGCTTTCGCTTCTCGGCCGTACTGCAATGTCAAAAGATCGTCGATGCTGTAACTCATCCCCTTGATCTGCAGCGCCTTGTCCTGTTCGAGCTTTCCACATTCGGTTACGTACGCATCCACCGGCGAAATCAGCGCACCGTGCCGATAGTCGATCGGGCGCCGCTTTTTCAACTCGCGGGTAAAGAGTTTGTTGAGTGTCGGATAGGTCGACGGCGGGGCGAATTCCGACATATCGAGCCCAAGAAGGTTGACATAGGCATGGTTGATAAACGACTGCACACCGCTCGAAAACTCATGGTTGGCGAATCGGCCGAACCATTGTGATACCGTGTTCGTAATGTGTTTTTTGACCATTTACTTGATTCTCTCCAAAGCCTCTTGCATGAGGGTGATGTGGTAATCTTCCTGAAAATTGATAAAATCGAAAAATTGTTGCAGGACTTCGTTGTCCACCGCTTCGGCCAGGGCGCGGCACTGCTCCTTGGCGCCCTTCTCCTCTTCGATGCCATCTTCGAGGAATTTTTTCAGCGAATCGAATTTGTAAATCTCCTGCGTCACCATGCGCGGTACCGCCAATATCCCCATCTCCGCCATCATTCTCGCAAACGATTTGAGGTGAAACTTCGACTCGTCGATCAGTATCTGGAAAATTTCGCCAAGCCGCTTATCCTCAACGACGGTCTGGGCATAAGAGTAGATGACGATCAGTTCGTACTCCTTGTAACTCTCTTCGAACAGAAAAAGCACCAGTGCGTCCAACGAACCTTTTTCGAGCTCGATTCCATTCAGCGTCAGCGATTTGTCGAACGCCGTGACTTTTTCGCTGCGCATAAACTTCCGCTGCAAAGTCGCGCGAATATAGCGCAGGTCGCTCAGCATCCGTTTCGCAAGCGGGTCGCCGTTGTCGCTCAGCTGCAACTCGATGCGTTCGAGTACTTCGTCACAAAACATCGCCGCTTCGCCTTCGGTGGTGAAGGAGAGCTGGATGGCCGGTCGCTCGTAGCTGTACTCGATCTTTTTTTGGACATAAAGATTCTCGATAAAGCGCAGATGGCGGTAGATGATCTCCGAGTAGTCGTAGAGTTTCTCTCCCCAGGCCCTGTCGTTCACTGCGAATGAAGAAAAGAGCAGTTTGAGCCACCCTTCATGTACCGTTGTAAATAGCCGTTTTTGCATTATTTCGCCTCCTCTTCTGGTAGTGTACACGCGCGGGTAATCATATGGGTCGGCACCAGCGCTTCGGGTTCCGTGCGTATGGCCGCATAATGTTCCAACGCAGCCAGAAACGCTTCGGCCACCATTTCCGAACAGGCCGCCTCTTCAGGGGGCATCTGATCGAGTTTGTCCAGCATGATCTGTGCCAGTTCCCGAGCCTCTTCGATCGAAGCGCCTTTGACGGTTTCCGTGAAGATCGAGCCTGCGATGATCGTCGTCATGCACGCTTTGGCCTGAAACGCGATATCTTCGATTTTCCCGTCGTGTATCTTCAAATAGACGATCACCATCTCCCCATTTTCCGGGTTTTTTCCTATTCCCTGGGCGTCAGGATTTTCCAATTTCCCGTAATTGCGAGGATTCATCATATGATCCATCGTAATATCGTAAAGTTCACTCTTTTCCATAACTTTTTCCATATATTCCATTTTATCTGTTTGAAACGAACCGAGATTATAGCATTAATACAAGATTTTCGTTACAATAGAGTGAAAAATAAAAAAACCGAATATCACAACCATGCACGATCGGTTGAAACCGTTCTCCAAAAAATCCGAAAGTACGGTCATGTTCCCACTATGAAAAACAATCGTTTCATCTCCCTCTTCGTTGTCGTCGCTATTTTGGCATTTCTGTACAATATCTTTTTCGCCTATGACCAGTTGCGACGCATACACCATCTCCAACTCTTTATCGCAAAGAATCAGGCTGAAAATCTGAACGCTTTTTTAAAGGCGTTTCGCGAAAGTTATCAGGATACCTTCATACACAAGCATATTCCCTTCAACGAAGAGACGATCAACCTGCTTCCCGTCGTGACGATACCGGACATATCGAGGCGCTTTGAGAATTATCTCTCCAGCAAGGCTTCCATCAAAACGGTTTCGGACAATCCAAGAGACCCGAAAAATATGGCGAACGAACTCGAAAAGCGGACCATCGCTTATTTTAGAAGCCACAGCGGAATAGAAAATTACTATACACTGGTCGATCATGAAAACGACAAAACCTTCTTTTTCGCCGCACCGCTCTATATCAAAAAGAGTTGCCTGCGGTGTCACGGGAAAAGGGAAGACGCCCCCGCGTACATCAGAGAAAACTACGACAAAGCCTATGATTACGAGATCGGTGATTTAAGAGGCATCACCGCCATCTATTTTTCACAAAAACAGCTCAACGCGTCACTCTCGGCCATCGTCTATCAAAATATCGTCGTGATGCTCGCGATCTCGCTCGTCTTTCTTTTTATCTTTTACATACTGACAAAGAAAATCTATAAAAACGCGGCCGAATACACGCAAAACCTGGAAAGAGAGGTCGAAAACAAAACCAAAGCCCTGCAAACCAAGTCAATGGAGCTCGAGCACCGGCTCTATCATGACCCCCTGACAAGACTCCGCAACCGTAACGCGTTGATTCAGGACCTGCACTCCAGCGTTCCGAAAGCTTTGATTCTCATCAATATCGACGACTTCAAACAGATCAACGATTTTTACGGCCACAGTGCGGGAGACAAGCTCATCCAGGGGCTCGCGAAACTGCTAAAGGCCGAGTGCCGTATCGATACCTGCGACCTTTACCGAATGCCAGCGGATGAATTCGCGATTTTGATCTATGACGATCTATCGCAGGAGAGACTCGAAACGTTCATCACGCACCTCGTCAAGACGATCAACAATCACGACTTCGATATCGATGAAAACGTCGTTCATCTAAGAATCGCCATCGGAGCCTCGAACGACGGGGCAGATCTTCTGATTACGGCGGATATGGCGATGAAAAAAGCGAAAGCAGACCGAGCGGACTATGTCATCTACGACCCTTCCATGGACCTGAGCGAAAAGTACGCGGAAAATCTCGAATGGGCGGAAAAGATAAAACAGGCACTCGAGGAGGACCGGATCGTCCCTTACTTTCAGCCCATCGTCTCAACGGGCGACAACCGCGTCAAAAGCTATGAGGCGCTTGTACGCCTGATCGACGAGAACGGCACGGTCCACTCTCCATTCTATTTTCTGGATGTCGCGAAACAGACCAAATTCTATCCCGATTTGACCAAACGGGTGATCGACAAAACCTTCACATATTTCAAAGACAAACCCTACGATTTCTCAATCAACATTTCCTATCTCGACATCATGAACAAAGAGACGATGACATACATCATCGACCGGATCGAATCCTTCAGCGACGCAGGAAGAATCCATTTCGAAATTTTGGAGAGCGAAGGAATCGAACGGTACGAAGAGGTTTCGGAGTGTCTCAAAAAGCTTCGGAGACTTGGTTGCCACATTTCGCTCGACGATTTCGGTTCCGGCTACTCCAGCTTCGAACACATTCTCAAACTCGAAGTCGATATGCTGAAAATCGACGGAGCGTTGATCAAAAATATCGACACCGACATAAGTTCCCAAATCGTCGTCGAGACGATCATCGACTTCGCCAACAAACTGCAGATCGACACCTGTGCGGAATTCGTCAGTTCAAAAGCGATCTACGATACCGTCAAAGATCTCGGTGTCACCTATGTTCAGGGCTATTATATATCCGAACCTAAGCCCAATTTGGTATAATCGCTTTAAAATTTAGCCTCCAAAAACAAAGGCGAAAGGGATTTTATGTTGCGTTTCGCACCCAGTCCGACCGGAGATATGCACATCGGCAATCTGCGTGTCGCCATCTTCAATTATATTGTCGCAAAACAGAAGCGTGAGCGTTTCATCGTTCGTATCGAAGATACCGACCAAGCGCGGAATATCGAGGGGAAAGATCGGGAGATTCTCGAAATTCTTCAGCTTTTCGGCCTCCATCCAGACGATGTGTACTACCAGAGTCACAATTTGACGATTCATCAGCATATGGCGATCAAACTGCTCGAAGAACGCAAAGCGTTCGCCTGTTTCTGCTCCCCCGAAGAGCTCGAAGCGGAGCGTGAAGCCGCCAAAGCAGCAAAAAAGGCATACCGATACAGTGGAAAATGTGAAACGTTGAGTGACGAAGAGGTGCTCGCGAACGAAAAGCCTTTCACGATCCGCCTCAAAAAACCGGAAAGTGCGGTCATATTCGACGATCTCATCAAAGGGCGTCAATCTTTCGCACCGGACGATATCGACAGTTTCGTCATTATGCGTGCCGACAAGACCCCCACCTACAACTTCGCTTGTGCACTCGACGACATGATCCACGATATCGGCCTTGTTATCCGGGGAGAGGACCATGTCAGCAATACACCCAAACAGATCCACATCCGCAATCAACTCGGTTACGACAAGCAGATCGCCTACGCACACCTTCCGATCATTCTCAATACGGAAGGCAAAAAGATGTCCAAGCGCGACGACGCATCGAGCGTCAAGTGGCTTCTGGAAGAGGGGTTCTTGCCCGAAGCGGTCGCCAACTACCTGATCCTTCTCGGCAACAAGACGCCCAAAGAGATCTTTACGATGGAAGAAGCGATCACGTGGTTCGACCTTCGAAACATTTCGAAAGCGGCCGCGAAGTTCGACATCGACAAATTGCGCTATATCAACCGCGAACATATGAAGATGATGGATCCCAAAGAGCTCTCCCGGGCTTTCGGGTTCGCCGACGCGGCGATCGGCGAAGTGGCCAAATGCTACCTCGAAGAGGGCAGCACGATCAAAGAGATCAAACCGAAAATCGAGGCGATCTTCAGCGCAAAACCTTTCGACAACGAATGGGGTGAGCAGATGAGAACGCTGCGTGACGCACTAAAAACCGCCCCCAAGTTCGAGACGTTCGACGAGCTCAAAAGCTACCTGATGAAAGCGACAGGGCTGAAAGGCAAAAACTTTTTCAAACCACTGCGGCTGCTCCTGACAGGCAGTGAACACGGCCCCGAACTTTCACACCTCTACCCCTATCTCAAATCCTACCTCATGGAGATTGTAAAATGATTCTTTCGACACTTATCCAGGCCCTCGCGCAGATTCTGCATATGGTCATCAACATCTACATCTGGGTCGTCATCATCGCAGCACTGGTAAGCTGGGTACGCCCCGATCCCTACAACCCGATCGTCCAGACGCTCTACCGTCTGACGGAGCCGGTCTATGCCTGGATCCGCCGCTACATTCCGACGGCGGTCGGCGGTATCGACCTCGCACCGCTCATCGTCATCTTCGGGCTCCAGTTCATCGACCTCTTCTTTGTCAAACTGCTGTTTGAGTTGTCGATGAGCATGTAAGGCGATGCAGCGACTCCTCTTTTCTCTCTTTTTTCTCCCTCTGCTGCTCTCGGCCGAAATTACTCTGCAGCAGTTGGAGAAGATGCCGCGAAGTTACGCCAAAGATTTCTACATCTGGCGTTTTTTCGACCAGAATATCACCTCCGAAGAGGCCGATAAAGCCTTCTATCAGATCCGATCCGTCAACTGGAAGCTGATTCGCCGCTACGCGGAAAAGACGAAAATGCCGGGCTTCGCGATGGCCGTCCGGTGCTACCGGCTCAAACCTTCCAAGCTGCCGGCGGAGCGTGCGGAGTGCAGCGCTGTCGCACTCACCCCCTACAAATTCACCAAACTTCCGAAAAAACGGCAGTTCCGACTCGTCGAACAGCTGGAAAACTACCCCGATCTGCTTCGCTGGACAAATGTGATGATATCGGAAAGCCCGTTTTACGAACTCGTCAAAAGCGATGCCGACACCTTTTTCGAAGTTTTCAACAACTGCGGAAGAACATGGAGAGAGGAGTATCTCGACCATCCGCTTCCCCCCTCCTTGATCAAACGTCTCGCTTCGAAACGGGAATTCTCCCAGACAATCAAACTGATCGTCACCGACAACAGACTCACCCGACTGCAGCGGTCGCTTCTGGGAATCGATAGCAAAACCCTCGATCACCAGAGCACCTTTTTTCTCGCCATGAACGCATTGAGGCACGACAGAGCCAAACTGGCAGGCATCTACCTGGCCGATGCCTACAACAAAGCATGGTACCGCTTCGACAAGGACAAAACGCTTTTCTGGCTCTCACAACTCGATCCCAAAGGCCCCTACCTCAAAGCGCTTTCAGAGAGTTTCGACCTCAACATCTACACCCTCTATGCGCATGAAAAACTGAAAACACGCTGGCCGCGGATCGTCAGGCCGAAATTTGGAAAAAAAGGGTGCGACTACAACATCTCCGATCCATTTGCATGGCTGAAGAGCCTGAAAGAGATAAAGAGAAGAAAAACTACCCCGGAGCTGATCGACTACGGAAAACGGTTCGCATGCAGCCGCACGGAAGGGCACTACTGCTTCGTGATGGAACGTGCTTCGCGCTACAGGACCCACTACTTCCCGATCCCCTATGAAGATGCGTATGAAGGGATGAAAACCGACGACAAAGCGCTCATGCTCGCCCTGGCACGCCAGGAGAGCCGTTTCATCCCCTCCTCCATTTCACCCTCCTATGCACTCGGCATGATGCAGATCATGCCGTTTCTGGTCAAAGCGCTGGCGAAAGAGCGGCACGAACCATTCGATCTCGATGCGATGTTGATTCCGCGAACCAACATTTCCTACGCCCGAACGCACCTGAAGTATCTCAAGCGCCATCTATGGCATCCGCTCTTCATCTCCTATGCCTACAACGGCGGGATAGGGTTTACAAAACGGCTGCTGACAGAAAGAGGGCTTTTTGAAAAGGGGCCTTACGAACCGTGGCTTAGCATGGAGTTGGTCTACTACGACGAGAGCCGGCGATACGGCAAGAAGGTGCTCGCCAACTATATCGTCTACAAAAAGATTCTGGGAGAGCCTATCGGCGTGGCATCGGCCGTTGAAACGCTAACTCTACCGAACCGTACGGATCGATTCCGAAGTCGATAACGAATTTTTTCGCTTTTTGCGGCGGGAAAGTGACAATCCAGTATTTCCCCCACCGTGTGACACTGGGCATCAGTATATAGAGATCGTCGTTTCGCGTCACCGGTTCGATGTTGACCGGTTCGTCGCCATTGAGGGTGATGTGGTATCGTTTTTTGAACTCCTCCGCCTTCATATCCGTGATAACGCCTACAAAGAAGAATACCCCTTTTTCGTAAGAGTACCTCTGAGGAAAGACCTCGTTCAGAAGTGTCGCGCTGATGGAGGCTTTGGTTTCGAACGATCGGATGATCTGTGCTTCACGGGTATGCACCAGCGCCTTTTCGTAGATAACGTCCGGTTGAAGCATTTGGGAAATTTCGTTTTTTCCACTGCATCCCGTCAGAACGAAAAGAGCGGTAAGAAGTGTAAGAATCTCTTTTTTCACGTGCCGAAGCCTTTGTATTGTAATCGTGTAAAATTTTAACACACATTCCATTCTTTAAACCTTTTTTGGCTATAATCCTTTCAATTTTAGAGCAAGGTAGAACTTTGAAAAAACGTCTAGCCGTCGCCTTTACCGGCCCGTCCAACAGCGGTAAAACCACGATCATCGAAAAAGTCGCACGTATCCTGATCAGTGAATACAGGGTAGCCATCGTCAAAAACGACCCAAAAGACAAAGCGACCTTCGACGTCGAAGGGAAAGACAGCTGGAAGTTTTTTCAAACGGGTGCGGAAGTGGTCGTCACTTCGCCGACACGTACCACCTACTTCTCTCATCGTAAAAAGAGCATCGAAGAGATCATCCGGATGGTCGACGACTTCGACTACTTGCTCGTAGAGGGGTTGAAAACGCTTCCCCTCCCGCGTATCGCGATCTTTCGCAACGCGATCGACGAAAGCTACTTTTCCTACTCCGAAGCGATCGCGATCGACGATTCGATCGACCCGAACGATTACGAGATCCCTCCGGCCATCGACATTCTCGACCTCAATGATGTCGAGCAGATTATCGGCTGGATCAAAACCCATGCAAAGGCAGTTTAAATGACACTCAAACCGATATTCGACGCCATTGAACGCTCCGCGCACCGTATTCGCGATGCGATCACGAACGAAGATCTCTGCTATTCCCAACAGTGCAACTCGACAGGTGACATGCAGCTCAAACTCGACATACAAAGCGACCTGATCATCGCCGAAGAGTTCTCCAAGATCACCGCGATCAAGGCGATCGCAAGCGAAGAGAAAGAGGAGGCTGAAACACTTCATCCCAACGGCCGCTACATGATCGCCTACGATCCGCTCGACGGTTCGAGCCTTATCGACGTCGACCTCAGTGTCGGATCGATCTTCGGCATCTACGACGGAGAGTTCCAGGCATCCAACATGCTGGCCTCCGTCTATGTCGTCTACGGCCCTCGCCTGGAGTTGGTGACCGCCTACAAAGGGGGCGTCCGCCACTACATCTTCCGCCATGGCCGATTCATGGAGCAGGAGACGATCAAACTGAATGAAAAAGGGAAGCTCAACGCACCGGGCGGGACGCAGAAACACTGGCCACCGCACCACAAAAAGATGATCGACGGGCTCTTCGCCGAAGGATACCGTCTGCGCTACTCCGGCGGCATGGTGCCCGATCTGCACCAGATCCTTCTCAAGGGGGGCGGCCTCTTCAGCTATCCAGGAACGACCGACAAACCCGAAGGGAAACTGCGCAAACTTTTCGAAGTCTTTCCTTTCGCATTCGTTTACGAAACGGCCGGCGGCGAAGCGATCGACGAGAAGGGACGCCGCCTGATGGAGCTCTCCTGCGACGACCCGCACGAAACGACCCCCTGCTTCTTCGGCAGCAAATATGAGATATCGAAGGTGAAAGCGGCGTATGACGTCGACTGAAAAAAGGCCCGACAAATGGGAACTGGCACGTGAAGAAGCGAAAGAGAGGCTTCTTGCGTGTCAAAAAGAGCACGGCATCGAAAGCTGCATGAAGTGCGAGAAAGTGATCGGATGTGAAATCCGCAGCGACTATGTCAAAAAAGTCTATGAGAGCATGAGCAAAGGCCAGGGCGGCGGATTCGAATTTTAATGAAAAATGAATAGTGGAAAAATGAAATGGAGTGCAACGCCCCTCGAGTTTTCACTATTCATTTTTCAATATTCACCAAATCGAAGGTTAATTTATGAGCGACAAATGTAAAAAAGTCTATATCACCACCCCCATCTACTATGTCAACGACGTGCCACACATCGGTCACGCCTATACGACGATCATCGCGGATACACTGGCACGATACTCGCGCATGGCAGGGATGGATGTCTTTTTCCTTACCGGTACCGACGAGCACGGCCAGAAGATCGAGCAGGCGGCGAAAGCGCGCGGAAAAAGCCCGCAAGAGTACGCCGACGAAATTTCCAACCGCTTCAAGCAGCTCTGGGACGAATTCGAGATCAGTTACGACAAATTCATCCGAACGACCGATCCCGACCACATGAAGGGAGTGCAAAAAGCGTTCGAAGTGATGTATGACAACGGCGATATCTATAAAGATGTCTACCGCGGCCACTACTGCGTAAGCTGTGAAACCTTTTTCCCCGAAACCCAGCTCATCGACGATGAATTCTGCCCCGAATGCGGCCGCTCGACTACGATGGTGGAGGAGGAGAGCTACTTTTTCCGACTTTCGAAATATCAGGATAGGCTGCTCGAGTGGTATGAGAGCAAATCCGACTGCATCCTTCCCAAAGCCAAACGCAATGAAGTGATCAACTTCGTGAAAAACGGTCTGGAGGATCTCTCTATCACCCGTACCAGTTTCGACTGGGGTGTCAAACTGCCCAAGAGCATCGACGATCCGAAACATGTCATGTATGTCTGGCTCGACGCTTTGATGAACTACGTGACGGCACTCGGATACGGTACCGACGAAAAGCTGATGGAGTACTGGCCGGCCAAAGTCCACCTGATCGGCAAAGACATCCTGCGCTTTCACGCCATCTACTGGCCCGCATTTTTGATGAGTCTCGGTCTCGAGCTTCCCCACCATGTCGCGGCACACGGCTGGTGGACGCGAAACGGGGAGAAGATGAGCAAATCCAAAGGAAATGTCGTCGACCCAAAAGAGATCGCCGACGCCTACGGATTGGAGAACTTTCGCTATTTCATGCTGCGCGAAGTCCCTTTCGGCCAGGATGGCGACTTCAGCCAGCGTGCTCTGATCGACCGCATCAACTCCGATCTCGGCAACGACCTCGGAAACCTGCTCAACCGTATCATCGGAATGAGCGGAAAATATTTCGACTTCAAAATCACAAGCGATGGCGTCAGAAAGTTTCATGCGTCCGAACTGAAAGAGGTCGAAGCCATTTTGGAGCCTGTCGAGAAGCATCTGTACGAGATCCAGACCAATCGCTACCTCGAAGACCTCTGGAAGACACTGCGCATCGCCAACAAAGCGATCGACACCGGAATGCCGTGGGTCAAGATGAAAGAGGGAAAAGAGGATGAAGCGATGGCAACGATCGCGCTCGTCGCCAACATCCTGGCGAGAGTGGCGGTTCTGCTACACCCTTTCATGCCGAAAACCACGCAAACCATCGCAAAGGCGCTGGGATTTACGGTCAACAATGCCAGTTACGTCGAACTGATCAAAAACAACGAACTTCTGGACGAATTCACGATCGAAAAGATCCCGCCTCTCTTCCCACGTATCGAAGAACCGTTGGTGGAAACCCCCGCCGCAAAAGCCGAAGCCGCAAAAAAAGAGGAAAAAATCAAAAATCAAAAATCAAAACCCCAGACTCAGGATGAGGAGAGCGGTGCGAACCTCATCACGATCGACCAGTTCTTCCAGGTCCAACTGAAAGTCGGAACCGTCGTCGAAGCCGAAGAGGTTCCGAAAAGCAAAAAGCTTCTCAAACTCCAGGTCGACCTCGGGGAAGAGAAACCGCGCCAGATCGTCGCCGGCATCAAAGAGTGGTACAGCCCGGAAGACCTCAAAGATACACAGGTCTGCGTCGTCGCCAACCTCAAACCGGCGAAACTGATGGGCATGCTGAGCGAAGGCATGCTGCTCGCAGCGAAAGACGATGAAGGACTCTGCCTCATTCGCCCGGAAAAACCGAGAAAAGCCGGCAGTGCCATCGGCTGACGTTTCCGATGCGGCTTGAAAACGTTCTTGCCGTCACGGGTGGCAAGCTTCTCAACGCCCCCTCCATTTCCCGATTCGACGCCGTCGCACTCACACTCAAGAAAGTGACGAGGGGTGCCCTTTTCGTCGCACGATCTTCCGAAGAGATTGCACAGGCCATTGCCCAGGGGGCTTACGGTATCATCACCGACAAACCCGTCGTACCGGAAGACGAAGAGATCGCATGGATTCTAGTAGACGACATCTCCTGCACACTTCCCAAACTCCTTCGTCTCTGGCTGATGGTCAATCCCCGAACTATTTTTTTCGTTTCCAAAGAGGTGATGGAGTTTCTTTACCATATAAGTTTCGACTCTGCAGTTCTTCTTCTCGATGGAGAGAGTGCCCGGATGAGCGCCCAAATTTTCGCCTCCAGCCAAAAGCAGACGATACTGTGCGACGACAGGCTATTTCTGGAGCATATCGGAGTCGGCCCTAGACGTATAGAGCCGGAGCCTGTAGACGCCGAGATCGTCTCGCAGACGCTCTTCGAGACCTCTTTCATCCTCAAAGAGAAGTATTACGAACGGCTCCCGCTCGTTCCTTGCATGATGGCCTCTTTTCTCGATGCCGTGGGGACGCTTCAGACACTAAACGCTCCCTTCACGCTCACACATCTCGAATATACTCCCTCCTTTGAACCCATTTTCGTCGACGCGAAAGGGTTTCGGCGCGATTTCGGAGAGAGCGACCGGGTACTGCTCTTTGCCGACAGCCGTCTCGGATGCCGCTGTCTCACTCAGTTCGACAGGGTCCGCTGGACCAGATGTAGCCTCTACATCCCAACTCAAATTAAGTTTCAATGTGATATAAAGTTACCAAAGCGCGAATACGGAGCCATCGAAAAGTTGGTCAAATTGGTTCGAGAAGAGCTCCAGCATCCGGGATACTCCATTCTCGTCGACATGCGAAGCGAACCTTTTTTCGATACAATGGAAAAACTCGGCCTGATCGGCCACCACACCATGACAAAAGGACTATTTTAGATGAACAGTACTTCCGAACCCTCGTCGTCGGACTTACAGAACTTTCTTCAAGACTACTGGGACCTGATCGCAGGTTTTCTTTTCGCCATCGCCGCTTTTACCTTCCATCTTACCGACCATCCCTATCTGGCGACACTTTTTGCAGGTCTCGGCATCGCATCTTTTTCGTTTACCGTTTCCGAAATCGCCGAGATTCTAGCCGAACGGCTGCAGGAACCGTATGCCAGTTTCGTCCTGACATTCAGTGCCGTCGCCGTCGAGATACTGCTCCTTTTCATGATTTTGATGGAGAGCAGCCATGGCGCCCATGCCCTCGAAACGGTCAAAGGAGGAATCATCTCCGCCGTCATCGTCGATATGAACGTCCTGCTCGGCATCGCCGTCTTTGTCGGAGGACTTCGTTTCAAGGAGCAGGAGCACAACGAAGACACCTCCAGCACCTACACGACCATTCTCCTCGTCGCTTCGGTTGCACTGCTCGTGCCGAGTCTGCTGCAGTATTCAAAAGGAAGTGGCGAATCGATCATGACGGCAAGTTACATCATCGCCTTTTTGCTGATCGTCTACTATGTGACGATTTTCATTTTCCAAACCAAAACGCATATCCACTTCTTCAAGGCGACGGCGAGAAGCCGAATCTTCCGTCTACGGCGTAAAAAGGCACAGCACAACGAAGAGGAGGAAGATGATGACTACATCTTCGAAAAGCTTCCGAATATCGCCAATTTCTTCGCCATTTTCGGTCTCATTTTCTTCATCGGTATTATCGCAGAGATCTTCGCGAGTGATGGGATGCAGATCGCCAATGACTTCGGTGTCTCGGCTGCCCTCGCCGGTCTCGTCATCGCGATCATCAGTGTCTCGCCCGAACTCTTCACTGCCGTCAAAGCGGCCAAAAGCGACCAGATCCAGCGTGTCGTCAACATAGCGATGGGTGCGTCGACCGTCTCGATCCTGCTGACGGTTCCCATCCTGATGATGCTGGCACCGCTCGCCGATGTCCAGCTCTCTCTCGACTTCAACTCCTTGCAGATCGGCGCACTGATTCTAACGGTCATTCTTGCATGGAAAACGACGGACAATGGAGAGACCAACTACGTCGAGGGGATATCGCATCTGATGTTCTTCCTCGCCTATGCGGTGATCGCCGCCTTTTATCATTAGAGATCTTGCCTTCGGCAAACACAGTCGACCGGCAAAGCCACTCGCCCTACGTTAACACTGGGTTCGCTTCGGCAGCGGGCCCACGCGGTTGTACCGCTTCAGATCTTGCCTTCGGCAAACACAGTCGACCGGCAAAGCCACTCGCCCTACGTTAACACTGGGTTCGCTTCGGCAGCGGGCCCACGCGGTTGTACCGCTTCAGATCTTGCCTTCGGCAAACACAGTCGACCGGCAAAGCCACTCGCCCTACGTTAACACTGGGTTCGCTTCGGCAGCAGGCCCGCCGCACTGGTGCGGCTGCTTGTCGTATCGCTTCGGCTCACTCCGTTCTATGTTTCTCCTTCAATCACTCTTATCGATAATTTTTGCTTCGGTCGGTATAATTTGAATATTTTATTTCCGTATTGATCGATTCTATTGAAAAAGGCAAACGATGAAACGAAGAGATTTTCTGAAATCGGCGGCGGTTGTGGGTGCGGCCGCCACTTTTTCGGGGTGTACTAGAGAACAGGTCGAAGGGAAAAAGAGTTTCAGCGTCAATCGGCAGCGCAGAGTGAAACTCAAAATCGCCACCAGCTGGCCGGCGAACTTCCCGATTATGGGGACGGGTGTCGACCGCTTCGCCGAGAAGGTCAAGGCGATGAGTGGCGGGAGTCTGGAGATCAAGGTCTATCCAAAAAACATTCTCGTTCCTGCACTCGCCGTTTTCGACGCGACAAGCAGCGGACAGATCGACGGTTTCCATTCGGGGCCATACTACTGGAAAGGGAAAAACCCGGCATTCGCACTCTTCAGCGGCCTGCCGCTCGGTATGGTGGCCAGTGAACTGAGTTGCTGGATGAACTACGGCGGCGGTTACGACCTATGGCGCGAACTCTACGCCAAATTCAACCTCTACCCCTTCATGGGCGGCAATACCGGTGTACAGATGGGCGGCTGGTTCAGAAAACCGATCGAATCGCTCGCCGACCTGAAGGGATTGAAGATGCGCATTCCCGGGCTTGGGGGCGAAGTGATGGCGAAGCTCGGCGTCAACCCCATCCTGCTCCCTGCCGGCGAAATCTACACCTCGCTCGAACGCGGCACGATCGACGCGACCGAGTGGGTCGGGCCGGCACTCGACATCCGCATGGGTTTCTACAAAGTCGCCCCCAACTACTACACGGGATGGCACGAACCGGGCTCCATCCTCGAACTCACGTTCAACAAGGCACGTTTCGAAAGCCTCAGCGACGAACACAAAGCGATCCTTCGCTACGCTTCCGAAGCGATGACAAACGAAATGTACCACGAATTTATGGACGAAAATGCCAAAGCCCTCAAAAAACTGAAGGAGCTCGGCGTACAGATACGCGATTTTCCCTCCGATATTATCGCAGCGGCGAAAAAAGCGGTGATGGAAGTGGTCGAAGAACAGAGTGCCCGAAGCGAAGATTTCAAACACGTCTACGCTTCGATGGAGAGTTACTACCGCCGCATCAAACCGTGGACCGACACCAGTGAAGCGAAGTATTTTTCCATCCGTTGAGCCGCTTTTTACGCTTGATCCTTAACTTAATTAAGTATGTATTTTATTTGGGAAACAAAAATGTAAAGACGATCCGTGCTCCCCATCCTTCGGCCCCTCCATCCGGGCTTTGGGCATAATACTTGACACCTCCCGCATAATTGACGAGCTGTCCGCCTATTTTATCGACTTTCGAGACCATCAGGAAAATCGGCACACTCCATTCATTCCCATTCGTGGCATTCCAGTTATAGGTGGTCTCCATCATTGTCGTCACGGTGATCGCTTCCGATGTCGTATAGGAGAAAAACGGCTGTACGAATGTCTGGCTTATATCGTTCAAGACATTCCCATTGTCGTCTTCGATATCCTCTCCGGCGATTGACCACAGATGGTTCGCCAGCACTCCGTAGGTCAAAGGGCCATCTTGTTTGAGCGCTACGGCTGTGGGACCCACTCCCCACTTTCTGGCGGAAATATTGTCGCTGTCCGTAGGAATCAGAAATACCGGGCCGATTCCCCATACCCATCCATTCTCGGTCGGGAGAGCCGGGGAGAGAAAAAGGCTTTGAACGATATCGCCTACTCCACTCTCAATGCCGTTTCCTGGAGGTGTATTATCCATTCGAACGATCGGAACGATCGTTCTGGAAATCAAATTCCAATCTTCGTTGAGCGATATAGGTACGACCGGCTGGATGTTCAATGTCCATTTATTGCTATCGTCGCCAGTTGAATGATAGTATCCTCTGTCATAATTGAGCTGAAATGGCAAGGATATCAAAGCTGCGATGGGATTTGCCAATTGTTTGGCAAGTTCTTCGGCACTTTTATCCTCCTCCAGGGCCTCTTCTTCGATTTCATCTTTCACTTCAGAAGTATATGCCGCGGCGATCGTTCCCACATCCATTGCCCAGATGAGCTGTGTTGACAGAAACATGGTAGCCATAAAAATTGTCTGTAATAAATTTTGCTGATTAATATTAGCTCCTTTAGTTAATTCTGTTTAAGTTCCGCTTTTCTTCACCCCACTAGATTGAAAATGGAGTTCTATGAACTATTCAAAATCGATTCGTCACGAACACCTCTTTGAAGCAACATATAGAAGAACGAGACCAGAAAGATCATGATGACAAGCGCATTCTCGGCGGCATATTTTCTCGCTTCGGTATTTATCAGCATCAACTCTTTTTTGTCCCGCTCGTCTTCGATGTGTTTATCTAACATTATTTTAAATGTTTTATCCGCACTGAACGGGATGGTATTGACTTCTACGATCAAATCCGCTGTCTTTTTGGAAATTTCGTTGTTGGAGCGGCCGGCATTTTTGATTGAAAGTGTGGTGGAGAGCATGAGTGTCGTGCCGAGCACAGCCACTCCGAGCGCTTCGCCAATCCCTCTAAAAGTCGCTTGAACGCCTCCCGACTGCATGGCACCTTGATGCGAAAGGGATTCGGTTACCATTAAAGACATCTGGGCAGAAATGATTCCCAACCCTACCCCGAAGATCGACATTCCTATCGGCATGAGAGTATTGATTCCCGCGTATTCCAAGCCGAAATACATCGATACAAGACCAACTATAAGTGCTATGAACCCAAGTGTATTGACGCTTTTCGCCGACATTCGAGAGAGCCATGCGGGTGCCCCCAAAGACCCTCCGATCATTCCTATCGAAAAAAAGAGTAGCATCCCGGCCGTTTTCAAAGCCGAAAACTCTCCGACAATCTGGATATAGGATATAACTATGAATGTAATGGTCACGAAAGCCATGAAGACAACTGCAGTAAACCCCAATCCCGAACGAACTTCTGCACTTTCGATAAACTCCAAAGGCAAGAGGCAATCGCCGCCTTTTTTGTCGACTTTCGACTCCCATTTCAAAAAAATATAAAAAATGAAAAATCCAAGCAATACCAGAATCGGTGAAGGGCTCAAACCCATGATGGCGGTTTCGTCGTTATGCGCAGACCAAATACCCCATTCACCGATCTTCATCAAGCCGATCATAAAAAGAAAAACCGAAGTACTCATCAAAAGCATGCCTACAAAATCGAATACGATCTTTTTGTCGGGCAGTGGAATGTCTTTGATAAAAAAACTGAAAGTGAACATTAAACCAAACATGACCATCATGAATCCGAAACCCAGTTTGAAACTATAATTATCGATAATGATCGCAAAAACAAAAGGACTGATCGCGGAACCTATCGCAACCGCAACCGCAACCAACGAAAAGGCTTGCACCCTATCTTTTCCATAATAGAGGCCCGGGATCATGCCCAAAACGGCAGGGATGATCATACTTCCCGCCAAACCCGCCAAAACCCTGCCTCCGAAAATCAGAATTTCGATACTGCCGGCAGTTGCGACGATGAGTTCGGCCAGAACATAAAGCCCTACTCCGATCTGGAACAGGCGTTTCCATCCGATCACCAGCCCCAGCATACCACCAGCGATCATCAAAGAACCGGCTACCATGGGATACATCGCCAACGAAAATTGAACTTGGTCAAGCGTCGTATTGAGTTCCGAAATGATATTTGCAGTGGAGATGGAGAGTCCGGTATTGTCGAATATGATCAAAATCTGAGCCATCAACAGTACACCCAAGGTGTACCATTTGTTCTCAAAGAGTTTTTGTAGTTTCATTTGTATTGTTTAGCGAAATTATCATAGGCTTCCTGAATCTCTTTGTAAGCCTCGAAAGCTTCTTCAGGATGAAAACTTTTATATTTCCAATCGATACCGAATATCTCCTCGACGAGCTCTACCGTTCTGTCTGTTGCAACCATCGTTCCGTCATCTCGAATCTCCTTGAAACCTTCAGCGATATTTCCATCGACATTGATCTCGACCAATTCCTCGAGGGTTTCTCCTTCCGAAACCACTATTTTGGCTCCGAAGGCTCCGACTCTCGTGGGATAACATCCCGGCTGCCCCTCAGGCGCTGGTACGTTCAAGATCTCGTTCGTATCATACAGAATCGCTTTGACGATTCTCGCTGCATGGGCCGCCGTCTGCTCCTGATCGTGTGACGAAGCATTGGGAGGCCAGGAAGACTCTTCCGGCATATAGGGGAAGACATCTTTTTCATAGTCGATACTGTCACTGATATCTTCTCCATCATAAATAGTCCTGATCTTGTATGGGATCCCCTGGGAGTCACCAAAAAACATGATGGGCATCACCAATGAATGGTGCCCTACCATATGTAGTTGAAGTTTTGTCTGGTCGAGGCCTTTGGTTCGCGCCAGAATACGCTTGATCCCCGGTTCCAACAGAGCGAAATCACCCAACCCGCATGTGGGTTCGAGTCCAAATTTGCTGAATGAAAGATGCAAAAAATCACATCCCGACCCATTGACGACTTTCGTCTCTATTCCACTCGCTTTGACCGCTTTCATCAAATTGAGCAGCAAGACCGTATGTCCAGGTGCCCATGGCCTCAGTCCGGTCCCGACCGGATTGGCATCGTAAATCTTTTTTGCAACGTCAACCGGCAAACCTTCACGTATTTTTTGAGCAGCCAGCAGTGTCGCCAAATGCAAGATGACATCCGGCTGTATCTCCTCAAGCTGTTCGGTGGTTTTCTCGAGATCCATCAGGTCCATTTTCACAGGAACAACGGTCGGATACGGATTATCCGGATTCATGTAGTATGCGGAATCCATGATCCCATTCGCTTTGTGCTTGATGAAGTCATACCCGCGCCGTCCAAGATAGAGTTCCACCTCCGGCAACTTCGCGATCAAATGTGCAGCAAAAACGCCTACGCCACCTACACCAGTAATAAGTACTTTTTTTCTTTTCATCAATCTCTCCTCTATTTTTCCATAGCATTCGCCGTCATACTCGCCGCCATCACGATAGGATAGCTCGTCGGTGCAGCAGTCAACATCGGATGGGTCGCCACCTGAATGGACATGACCTGGTAAATGGTCATGTTGTTCTCTATCATGAGGCCGATGATATTGATCATTTCACCTGCTTCGTTTCCACCGACAACCTGTCCTCCTATAATCTGCCCTCCATGCCGCATCGCGACGAGTTTAACGAATTGACTTTGAGCCCCCGGTATGGTCGAAGGGTGTCTATTCACGCCATTGAAGCTGCCCACGACGATCTCCCCACCGTTTCGCAATGCATCTTCTTCTGTGATCCCGGCAGAAGCGAATACCGTATCGCCAACGATGGTTGAAAAAATAGCGATGGTTCCGTTGAATTTTTTCATATATTTCAGACTGTACAGAGAGCTCCCTGCCACCCGTCCCTCTGCAGCGGAAGTGGATGCCAGCATCACTTTGGAAGGTTCTCTCGTAATAAACCCTCTTCTTGCACTGCAATCTCCAATGGCGAAAACGTCGCCATTCTTCGTTCTCATATACTCATCGACAACGACTCCGCCATAATCTCCCAAAGGCAGGCCGGCTTTTTCCGCCAGTTCCGTATTGGGTTTGTACCCCGTCGCCAATATCACCGCTTGCGTATCGATGATCGTACCACTTTCAAGCTGTACGGCGTCGACTATATTGTCTCCGTTTCGATCGAGAATGGCGGCAACACGATCTCCGCCGATAAAAGTGATGCCTTGAGAAGAGAGTATCTCCTCTGCCTGTGCAGCTATCTCCCGGTCGAAAATACCCTTGAATATATGAGGGCTCCCGCCCAGAAGCGTTACGTTTTTTCCACTCTCCCTAAGTTCCATCGCCATCTCGACACCGATAAAACCCGTACCGACAACCACAATATCGGTAACGGAGTCACAATATTTTTTCGCCTTGTCTATCAGTTCTTTGTTTTTGGGTACGGTAAAAACTCCATCGAGTGCGAGCGAAGGTTCCAACGATGCATGTACGAACGGTATCGAACCCGTTGCAAAAACCACTTTGTCGAAATCTATCCGATGGGTAGGGGTATAGGCAATCTTTCCATCGATGTCGACTTCTTCGACTTTGGCAACGAGGTTTTCGATACCCATTTCATCCGCTTTGCCACAAGAGGCGATATTTTTTTCACTACTTCCGAGTGTCGGTCCAAAAACATATGGAATGGCACAGGGAACCATCTGCACCTCCATCTCACGAACAACCAGTATCTTCTTCTCCGGATAGTTCATTTTTGCAGTCACCGCACATACCCCTCCTGCAGGTCCTCCGCCAATGATCAAAACATCACATATCATTCTCTCCATTTCAATCCTTTCATTTATGGAAACTCTACGTTGACGACTCTCTCTACCTCTTCGGTAATCGGTTTTCGTTGAATACCCATTATATCCAATCAATGAAATTCGGCAAAATGGAACAATTTATATGACGAAAAATACACATCATGGCCAAGGAGGGTTGAGTCACCGGGCTGCGGAAGCCGCGATCCACTTTGGAATTTTATGGAAACCCTGACTCCAAGAATTCGTCAACCTTATCGCATCCTCGCCGGGCCACCCGAAGGTCTCATGGTCGGCCGTGCAGGTGGGCGTCCTATGGATGGGCGTATCGACGGTTTCGTAATAGGATGCTCCGGCTTGGGCCTTCCCGGCCTATTCGGCGGGCGGTAATAGGGCGGGCGATAATACCATCCACTGCCCCCATAGCTGCCATATCCACCATACACACCATACCCTACCGACGAATAATGGTGCCCCGTACACCCCGATAGAAATCCCAATCCTCCCAATACGATGGCGATGCGGACAATGCTTTCGATATTCCACTTCATTCCATATCCCCCTCTTTCCATCGCTGTACGATCAATAATGCACCCGATGGATCGGCAATCAGAGCCACATCGCCATTCATTAACGTAGCTTGCGGCTTCATGAGAACACGGCCACCCAGCTCGGGAGTTTTGGCGACGATGGCCTCGGGGTCGGAGACACGAACGACGGGTACCCATTGAACGTCGAACGCATCCTCTTCGACATATCTGATACCGGCACGCCACACACCTTTCTGTTTGAGAATCAGATAATCCTTTTCGGTGTCGGCTTCCTTGTCATACCCACCCAACGCACGATAGAAGCTGTAGCTTTGTGATGGGGAATTGCTCCAAAGCTCATTCCAGAGCCAGTCACCTATTTTCGGTGTCGTATCCAAAGGGTCTCCGCTTTTTGAATGTAGCAATACAACAAACGCCCCATACGGATCTCTTACGAGTGCTCCTCGGCCTCTTTTTTTCATATCCATAGGGCCTTTCAGCACTTTTCCTTTCTTTCGAACCAGATACTCGGCCGCTTCGTCGACATCTGCAACGGAGATGGATGGCAACCATATAGCCGTGACTTTTTCACCGCGTGGCGATGCGATATTTACCATACCACCGATACGCTCACCGTGATTCATAACCAACACATAATTGTCTCGCTTTTGAAACGACCATCCAAAGAGCCCGGCATAGAAAGTCTGTGCCGATGCCACGTCATTGGTCAATAGGTCATGCCATACGAACTTACCCTGGTAATGTTTATGCGTATCCTCTTTTGTGATTGCAGGCAGGACCTTTTCCCCCTCCGAAGACGAAGGTGGGGAGGGTTGCAAACACCCTGAAAGTGAAAATGCAACAACGAGCATCCCTATATATTTTCCGATCTTTCCACGCATCAATCGTTTTCTCCTTCTACTTTCTACTTTACAATTCCTTTTTGCCGATAGAAAATCCATTCACATCGACATCGAAACGGATATAACGGCCTTTTCTTCCATCCCATCACTGTACTGTTTATATGAATTTCTCACGAACATTCACCATTTTACATTAAGAACCTTTATAATAACCAAACAGAAAGAGATGATCCGGTTTCAATGATTTACCGAAAGAGGAGAGAGGTGGTACATACAACTTGCAAGAATGGAGCTTCCCTTCAAACAACGAAGAGAAGTTTTTGGCAATATCTCAATTATCGCGTCGCAAAAGACCAAAGGGTCCTGAATTTTCACTCACGGCCGTATCTTGTAGGCAATCGGATCTTCGATACCGGCTTTTTCAAATCCTTTGAGACGCAAGCGGCAGCTGTCGCAGACACCGCACGCCTCATCCTCGTTCTGGTAACAGCTCCAGGTCAGCTCCAGCGGCACACCGTATTCTAGAGCCGTTTTGACGATATCCTCTTTTTTCAGATGGACCAGAGGCGTTTTGATGACGAGGTTCGTCTCCTCTTTGGTCCCGAGATTGATGGCTTTTTGCATCGCGGCGATGAAATCCTCCCGACAGTCCGGATAGCCGCTGCTGTCCTCCTCGACGACACCGATATAGAGCGCTTCGGCTCTCTCTTTTTCCGCCACTGCGGCCGCGATGCTCAAAAAAATCCCGTTTCTAAACGGCACATAGGTCACGGGAACACCCTCTTCGATCCCTCCGGTAGGAACATCGATACTGGCGTCCGTCAGTGCCGAAGCACCGATCTGCTCAAAAAACGGCAGATCGATCACATATCGGTTCGCAACGGCAAGGGCATCGCAGATGGCATCGAACGCTTCATGCTCGCGACGCTGAGTCCGCTGCCGATAATCAAAATGGAGCGCAACGATTTCATACCCCTCCGACTTGGCGATATAGGCTGCCGTCGTCGAATCCATTCCCCCGCTGAGAATCACTACCGCTTTTTTCAAAAAAAACCTTTTATAAAGAATGTCTTGAAGTGGGAATTTTATCCAAATTTCGCTAAAATCGCCCCCATGATAGAGATTGCCAACGAAACCGACTACCAACCCAACGTCAACCTGCTCGAAACGATTGCAGCGGAGCTTACCGACCGAGACATCGAGCTCATTTTTACCGACAATGCGACCATACAGGAGATGAACCGCGAACACCGCGGCATCGATGCACCGACGGACGTGCTCAGCTTTCCGTTGAAAAAGGTGCCGTTCGCGCCGCTGGGTGAGATCGTCATCAGTGTCGACTATGCGAAGAACAAAGCGAGCGAATACAAAAACTCCCTCGATGATGAAATCGCACTTCTGTTCATTCACGGCCTTTTGCACCTACTCGGCTACGATCACGAAACGGACCAAGGTGAAATGCGAAAAAAAGAGGAAGAGCTGATCCGTCACTTCGGCCTTCCAGGGAGCCTCATCGTTCGAACGGAAGGAGACGACTGATGGATTTCATCATCTTCGTCATCAGTATGGGTGCGCTCATCTTGGGTGCCGAATTCATCATCAAAGAGTCCGAACGCATCGCGTTCCACTACAACATCAGCGAGTTCATCATCGGTGCGACGCTCATCGCCCTGGGAACCAGTCTTCCGGAGATGGCGGCGAGTGTCGCGGCGAGTATCAAAGGCCAGAGCGACATGGCCGTCGCCAACGTTCTGGGTTCGAACATCATGAATATCTCGCTCGTACTGGGTCTCGTCTTTTTGATCGCTTCACGCATCACACCCGGCCGAGACCTCTTCTTCAAAGACAGCGCATGGCTTCTTTTTCCGGTCATCATCTTCCCTCTGATGATCATCGACGGATCACTTTCACGTCTCGACGGCTTTCTGCTCTTTGCGATGATGGGGGCCTATCTCCTTTTCCTTATGCAGTCCAGCAGGGAAGAGCAGCTCGCGGAAGTCGATGAAGAGCTCAAAAAAGAGCCCTTCAACTGGCAAAAAACGCTCGCTCTTCTCGGTATCGGATTCATCCTTGTCGTCGTCGGTGCCGACTACGCTATCGACAGTGCCGCGAACATCGCGCGGACCTTTGGCATCAGCGAGTGGATCATCGGCCTTCTGCTCATCGCGTTCGGTACCAGTCTGCCCGAACTCGTCGTCAGCATCAAAGCGGCACGCCAGGGAAAAGCCGATATGAGCATCGGCAACATCATCGGCTCCAACATGGCCAACACTTCCGTGGTGCTTGGCTCCGCGGCGATGACGAGGCCGCTTACGATCGACCTGGCATCGAGCTCGTTCGACATCTTTTTGATGATCGGCGTCACTCTGATGCTGGTCTTCATCACCGCCAACAAACTCTACGCCAAAGCCTCCGGCGTCATGCTCCTTATCGTGCTCGCCATTTTCCTGCAACACGCTTTGATTCATTGACCGGCGTTACGCACCATATACCACCATCTGTCGAACGAGAACGCATGCAAGCAAAGCGGAGGGCTTCGGGCGTAGCCGTTACCTGATGTACCCGTGGTCGACAAGCCAGTTGTAAATCTCCTTGACCATCGGTCCGGCGGCGGAACCGCCGTGGCCGCCGTGTTCGACGAGGATTGTGACGATATACTGCGGGTTCTTGTATGGGGCATAGGTCGTCAGCCATGCGTGTGAACGGTGGTAGTAGGCGAGTTCGTCCTCTTTCATCCGCTTCTTCTCTTCTTGCGGGATACCGATGACCTGTGCCGTTCCCGTCTTTCCTGCCACTTTCACTTTCGTTCCGCGCATCGCCCAGTAGGCCGTTCCTTTGGGGTGGTTGCACACTTCGTACATCGCACGCCGCACCAGCGGAAGGGCCCGTTTTTCGCGAAGGCTCAAAACATCTTCCAGCACCGGTTCGAGTTTTTTGCCCGCCAGCGATTCGGCCAGGGAGGGACGTGGCAATTTTCCTGTCGCCAAAAGGGCCGTATAACGTGCAATCTGCATCGGCGTCACCAGCATATACCCTTGGCCGATCGCGGCGTTGAGCGTTTCTCCCTGGTACCAGGGCTGGCCATATTTGTTCATCTTCCACGGCTTGTCGGGTACGGCTCCGATAAACTCGTTGGGAAGGTCGATACCCGTCTTTTGCCCAAGCCCCATCTTTCTGAGCTCCTGCGCGATCTTGTCGATACCCGTCAGGAGGCTTCCTTTGTAGAAATAGACATCGCAACTCTCACGGATGGCTTTGATCATATCGGTCTTTTCATGTCCTTCGCTTTTCCAGCACCGGAACTTGTGTTTGCCGAGTTCGATGGCGCCATTGCAGTAGAAATTCGTATAGGGCGACACCTTCTTCGAGTCGACGAAAGCAAGGGCCACCCCGGGTTTGATGACCGATCCCGGCGGATAGAGGCCGTGAATCAGTTTGTTCGTGAAGGGATGGTTCAGGTTTTCGATGATCCGCTTCCACTCGGCACGGCTGATGCCGCTGACAAACTCGTTTGGGTCGTAAGCCGGGTAGCTGCCGGCACTCAAAATCGCCCCGTCTTTGCGCATGACGATGACGGCACCCGATTTGTGTCCCTTGTCGAACATCTTCGAGATAAACGCCTGGAGGTCCATATCCAGATGGAGAGTAATGTCTCGATCCTCTTTGGGCGGCACCGTTTCGATAACTCCGATCTGCTTGTTGAAAGCACTCACTTTCACATGTTTGTACCCCGGTTCTCCCTCCAAAAATCGGTTGTAGTACTTTTCGAGTCCGCTCTTGCCGGCAATCATCGTCAGCTTTACCACGTCGTCGTTCGCCATATCCTTTTCGTTCGCCTTGCCGACATAGCCGATGACATGCGCCGTCATAGATCCGTAGGGATAGTAGCGTTTGGTCGTCGGCTCGATTTTGATATGGGGTTTTCGGGAAAGCTCCGTAAAGTGTGGAAGCACTTTTTCGTAGGGGAGAAAACGGACCATCACGATCGGGTCGTGCCGGTAGGGAGAATCGAGCCGTTTGTAGCGCTTCAGCAGCTTGGTCGTATTGACATCGGGAAAGTCTCTTTGAATATGTACGAGTGCTTTTTCAAGTTCCGGCAAACGCTTTTTCGAACTCAGGTGTGGATCGATCAAAATTTTAAATCCGATCTTGTTGATCGCCAAAGGCTTCCCGGAACGGTCGAGTATCTCCCCACGTACAGGAAGAATCCACTCCTTTTTAATGATATTCTGCGTCGCCAGTGTCTCATAGTAGGCATTGGACTTGATCGTCAGCTGATAGATGCGAACGAGCAGAATCGTCCAAACGACAAGAAAAACCGTGATGACCAGTTTGATTCTCAAAACAGAAGCACTCCCAATATATCGACCAAAAGATAGTAGAGCAAAATAAGATCACCATCGACAAGTTTCAGATGCATCAAAGCGCCGTATCCATACAAAAAGGCGAGATAGAGCAGATCGAAAAATATGACACTGATGACACGTATCATCGAAGGCATATGCAGAAGCTGCGTGATTTTCGGATCGAATATCGTAAAGGTGACGAGCATGACGGTCCAGGTACCGTAAAACGGCAAGCCCCAAACCGATTCCAGTACGAGGGTATAGAGCATCCAGGCACCTGCCTGCACAAAATCGTGCCGGTAAACCGCTTCCCTCCATTTGACATAGGCGATGCCGAGCAGCGGTGGCAGCAGCGGATAGATCGCCTCCATCGAAGGATAGAGAAGGATCAAACCCAGCAGAAGCAGCGGCGTCAGAGTTTTTTTATCAGCGATATTTCGTTGCACACCGGAAAATATTTGCATTTGATGCAGTCCGCCCAGATTTTATGTTCGGGAATCGTCTCTTTGGGAATCTCGCTAAAGCCGAGACGCTCGAAAAAAGATCCCATGTAGGTAAGTGCGAGCACCTCCTGAAGGCGGAGTTTTCGCCCCTCCTCCACCGCCAATTCGACCAGGCGGCTGCCGACCTTTCTGTGACGGTGCCCCTCTTTGACGATGAGGCTGCGTATCTCGCCAAGGCGCATCGAGTGGATATGAAGTGCCACATACCCGATAATCTCCCCCGTTTCCGCCTCTTTCGCTACCGTGTAGGAGCGTATGTTCGTCGCCAGCTCGTCGTCGCTTCGGGGCAGGATCACCCCCTCTTCCACCTCTTTCTTGACGATTGCCTGCATCTCGGGGATATCGGGCAGAATCGGTTTTTCGAACTTCACGGGCACGGCTGCCCCTTGATGACGATATCGAAAATCAGATGCTCCAACTTCTCGATGCCGCGCTTCTTCAGGTTCGAAACCAGAAGTGCCCCCGGATGCTCTTTGAGTATTTTGGAGAGATCTTTCTGTTTGAGCTTGTCCGATTTCGTGAAAACTTCGATATAGCACTGGTCGGGGCCGATAAACTCTTCAATATAGCGTTTGACATCGTCGTCGATCGGCTCGTTGGGATGGCGTGCATCGCGCAGATGGACGAAAAGGCGGATCGTCCTTCGGTTTTTGATGAATTCGTTGAGGCTTTTCTGCCACTCGTACTTCATACTCTTAGAAACTTTGGCGTATCCGAATCCCGGCAGGTCCACAAAATGGAGATTGTATTTTTCATCCGCTTCGTCATCTTTGTAGACCACTTCGAAGTAGTTGATGAGACGGGTCTTTCCAGGAGTCGAAGAGCTTTTGGCGAGGCTCTTGCGATGGGTGAGGGAGTTTAGAAGCGAACTCTTTCCTACATTGCTA
Organism: Hydrogenimonas cancrithermarum; assembly: GCF_030296055.1. Lineage (NCBI taxonomy): Bacteria > Pseudomonadati > Campylobacterota > Epsilonproteobacteria > Campylobacterales > Hydrogenimonadaceae > Hydrogenimonas > Hydrogenimonas cancrithermarum. Next base: position 2,262,441 of record NZ_AP027370.1, on the reverse strand, counting down.
CGGCCAAGAAAGACCACTTCGCCAATCCCTTCGGCAGGCGCCTCATCGATCTTGCTTGCACTCGTGAGGAAGGAGGCATCAACGATCCTTGCTGGCATTCTTGTCCTCCACTTTGAAAATGAATTTTACCGGTTTGTCCTCTTTCCCTTCGACATGGGCTTTCCCGCTGATCTTCTCGACGACAACCTTTTCACCCATCAGCGTACGATCGAGCCTGGGTTCTTTCAACACCACATTGCCGAAGAGTTCATAAATCTCTTTGCCAGGGCGGTAGAGAAGTCTGTCGGCCCGGCCGACATAGGTCTGGTTGTTGTCCATATGAATGACGAACGACGTATTTCCAACCGCTTCATACCGCATAGGTTTGCGTGCCTTGTCGAAATAGACGAAGACTTTCGATGCGTTCAGCTCGTCCGGCCCTTTTTTCATATGGACATGCCCGATAAATTTCGTCAGCCGCTCCGTTTCGCTCGCTTCGAAACGGTCCGCTGTAATCTCGACCTGTTCCGATGCCGCGTAGATTGCCACTGCCGACAGACAGAACAGCGTTAGACTCCATAGCTTTTTCAATTTATTCTATCCTCTTCGTTGATAATCGCACGGATCGATTCCGCACTGATTTTACCACTTTTTTGCTCATACACCATACTCTTTCCCTCGACGACACTCTTGCCGTAGCGCGCTGTAAAGGGAAGTCCCTTCGTCGTATAGACTTTTTTCTTCAGATCGTAATAGATCCTGTCGGTCGTGATCTCCCACCCGTCGCTTCTGGCCAGATGGACACGCTCTTTGAGTTCGATGCCCTCTCGGTCATACAAAAAAGCTTCTTTCGCCTTGACGGACTCGACACCTTTGGGGGTCAGGCGTTTCATCTCCGGAAGCTCCACATGCATATAGTCCGCAAACTTCAGGGCACGCTCGCCATGCATTAGCGCTTCGACCCCATTGGGGGTGATCTCGTAACTTTGGAAATCGATAAAGGCGACCTGCGGGACACCCTTCTTCTTCACCACGTCCACTTTGTGCGGTTTGAGCCAGAAAATCGCGCCTGCCATCAGCAAAAAGAGGAGGCCGAAAAAGTGTTTGACGTTCAGGTCCACCGCGACAGATACTCCTCTTCAAGTCCCTCCTGACGGATCAGAAGGTCGATCATCTCCCGGACGGCGCCATCCCCTCCCTTTTGGCTCAATACGACATCGGCGATCGCAGTGACATGATGCATCGCATCGGCAGGGACGAACGACCGTCCACACGCCTCGAGCATTCGGTAATCGTTCAAATCGTCGCCTATGACAGCCACTTCATCAAGCGTCATGCCGAGTTCGTCGCAAAGCTCCTGCAGCATCGCCAATTTGTCTTTGACACCCTGGTAGAAGTGGACAATGCCGAGCTCCTTCGCACGCCGTTCCACGATCTTGGAACGACGGCCGGTAATGATGGCGGCATGCCGTCCCAGCGCCATCCAGTTGACGATGGCGAAACCGTCTTTGACGTTGAACGCCTTGATCTCGTCCCCCTCGTCGGTATAGATGATTTTACCGTCGGTGAGACATCCGTCGACATCGAGAACCAGAAGCCTGATCACAGTACGCCCTTTGTACTCGGAACCCCCGCTTTCGGATTGGGCGCGAGTGCACGCCGAAGTGCGACGGCATACGCTTTGAACGCCGCTTCGACGATATGGTGTCGATTCTTTCCGCGAAGCATGGAAAGGTGGACCGTCAATCCCGCATTGAATGTCAGCGCTTTGAAGAACTCTTCCGCAAGCTCCACGTCGAACTGCCCCACTTTTCCTTCGACGTCGATCTCATAGACCAGGTAGGGACGGTTGCTCAGATCCATCGCACATTCGACTGCCGCCTCGTCCATCACGATGATGGTATTGGCGAAACGTTCCACCCCCTGCAGCGGATAGATCGCCTCGCGCAGCGCCTGCCCGAGCACGATACCGACATCCTCCACACTGTGGTGATCGTCCACATGAATGTCCCCTTCGCACGCTACCTCCAGATCGAAAAGAGCATGCTTCGAAAAGCTCTCGAGCATATGGTCGAAAAATCCGACACCCGTCGATATTTTCGATTCGCCGCAACCGTCCACATCCAGTTTCAGTACGATCTTCGTCTCTTTCGTTACACGTCTTTTTTCAACACTCACCTGTTACCCCCTTATGATAAATGCGCCGGGAATACCCCACGCTTCGATAAAATCTTTCGCTTCCGCCTCGCTTTTGAATCCCATCAGCCAGACACGGTAAAGCGGTTCCCCGTCGACGATGAACTTCCGAATCTTCGTATGGTATCGCCCCTCGAAATTGTCGTAGCGCTGCTGATAGATCTGCGCCCCTTGCAGACGCCGGAACGCGCCCACCTGTACACCGAATCCGCCCAGAACGACCTCTTTTCTGGCACGCTTTCCTTTTTTCGAAGCCATCGAGGCGATCAGCGAATCGAAACCGAGAACCTCCAGTTTCACCGGTGCCGTTCCGGTCTTGTCGATGCCGACCTTCTTGCCCGCGATATAGGAGAGGTCGACGATCCGCCCGCGTACGAACGGCCCGCGGTCATTGACCCTGACGACCACCGATTTGCCGTTACGCTTGTTGGTGACGCGTATCATCGTATTCATCGGAAGCGTTTTGTGTGCCGCCGTCATCGCATACATATTGTAACGTTCACCGTTGGAAGTTTTTCCTCCGTGGAAATTGGGGCCGTACCAGCTCGCAATCCCTTCCTGCGTCCATCCGAGCGAAACGACCGTCGGATGGTATGTTTTTCCGTTTATCGTATAGGGCCGCAGCGTCGCCCTGTGAATCGCTTCGGACGAGCGCGGTTTCGTCTGTGCCGGTTCGATGACAGAGGAATTTGGTGGAACGTAGGTATGGCTGCTGCATCCAACGAGCATCCATGCTCCAAAAAGCATCAGTGCAAAACGGTCAATTCGGAATGACAAGCTTGTCACCTATATGTATGATGTTCCCCTTCAGGTCGTTACGCGCCTTGAGCGTCGCGACTTTGATCCCGAAGCGTCTCGCGATTTTATAGATAGAGTCTCCCTTCTTCACCCTGTAGTGGTGAAGCGAACCCTTCGGTACCGGAATGATGAGCTCCTGTTTCGGGTAGATAACCGGTCTCTTCATCCGGTTGAAACTGAGAATCATCTTGTACGAAATGCCATAGCGATGCGCGATTTTGCTGAGACTCTCCCCCTTTTTGACGGTATGCACCAGAAACATGTTTTTCTGCCTGCCAGGCCGGTAGACCTCCTTGAAACGGGTCAGTCTGCTGTAGGGGATGTTGATATGCGCCCCCTCATCCGGCGGCGTAAAGCTGTAGTTGAACTGCGGGTTGAGGAGTTTGAGGTCGTTACCGCTCATGCCGATCTGGGAGGCGATGTGTTCGAGGGTTTCGCCCCCACTCACCTTCACACGTACCAGCGACCGGCCCTCCGTACGATTGAACATATGCGACTGCTCGCCGGAGAAACACATTTCGGCATCGTTGGCGACCAGGGCGAGCGACACGATCTTTCGGATGTAATTTCGGCTCTCTCGCGGCAGATACTTCTTTTTCTCGTCCAAAAGTACATGCAGGTCGTCGCTGCCCGCTCTCTTGATCGCACGAAGCACCCTTCCTTCTCCGGAGTTGTAGGCCAGTGCCGCCAAATACCACTTACCGAAAAGTCTGTGCAGACGCTTGAGGTAGGCGATGGCCGCTTCGGTCGAACGGACGGGGTCTCTGCGTTCATCGATGTAACGATCGATCTTCAGGCCGTAGATTTTCGCCGTTTTCGGCATGAACTGCCAGAGGCCGGAAGCTTTGGCGTGTGAAAGTGCGTGGGTGTCGAAGTTGGATTCCGCCATCGCCATATACAAAAAGACCTGCGGAATGTTGTTGTCGTGAATCATCTTTCGCAGCGTCGGAATATAGAGCGACCCGCGTTCGAGCATTTTGAGGTAATGGTTCCGTTTGCTCGTCGTCAGGCTGTTTTTGAGCTGAAGAAAGATGGGATCCCGTAAAAACGAAGATTCGATGTCGAGCGTCTGCAGTACTTTGACATCGTCGTTGTACTGCGGTTCCATAAAGAGCGATGCATGCAAAAATCCAAATGCCGTGACAAAAACAAGCAGAAATTTTTTCACAATACCCCCTGGAAATTTGGCAAAAGTCTTTTATTATACCATTTAAAGACTGACAACTTTCAAACCGTGGAAAACGGTCGAAAGAGCCGACAGGCGTTTTCCGTCGTCACCCTTTCGATCTCTTCGACGCTCTTTCCGAGTATATCGGCAATTCTTTCGACGACGAAAACCGTGTAATAAGGTTCGTTTCGTTTCCCCCTGAAAGGGTGAGGCGTCAGATAAGGCGCATCGGTCTCGACAACGAGACGGCCGTAGGGAATTTTCGGCAGCACATGGGGAAGCTTTTTGGCGTTTTTGAACGTCACTACCCCGCCGATACCATAGTAGAAGCCGTAGTCGGCGAGTTTCAGCAGCTGTTCGTCAGCATTGTAGCAGTGCAGCACGCCGCCGACCTCGCCCGCCCCGTGGTCGATCAGCATCTGCATCGAATCGTCGCTCGCATCGCGGATATGGACGATCAGCGGTTTTCCCACCGCCTTTGCCAGCTCGATCTGACGTCCGAAAACACGTTTCTGTTCGGCGACTTCCTCATGTTTTTGAGCCTCGTCCTCCGAAAGCCGGTAGTAATCCAGCCCGCACTCGCCCACCGCGATACACTTTTCATCTTTTAAATGCTCACGCAGCAGTGCTTCGTCATACTTTTGCGTATCGTACGGGTGGACGCCCGCTGCATAATAGACTCCATCGAACCGATGTGCGATGGCCTGCGCCTTTTGCAGAGTATCGGGATCGGCACCGGGTATCAGAAAACCTCTGACACCATGCTCCCGGGCTCTGGCGATTACCTCTTCGAGGTCGTCGTCAAATCTCGGATCGTCGAGATGGCAGTGGGTATCGATAATCATGCTGAAAACTCCTTTACAATTCTTTCGGCAAGATTCCGGGCTTCCTGCATTCCCTTCTCTCCGGCGATCATCCGTGAAATTTCACGAATGCGCTCATCGGCACTCAGCGCTCTGGCCACACTTCTTCCCCCCTCTTTCGTGACCAGAAAGTGCTGTCGTGCCGCAGCGCTCAGATGGGGCTGGTGGGAGATGGCGACGATCTGGTAGTTCTTCGAAAGCCGCTTGAGAAGCTTCGCGATGGCGATCGACTCATCGCCACTGACATTGGCGTCGATCTCGTCAATCAGCAAAATCCCCTCCCCGCCGGCCAGTTCGCTTTTGCACAGGAGCAACGCAAGCCGTATACGGTTGAACTCCCCGCCGCTGAGTGTCTCGATCGAGGAACCCTGTAGATCGATATTGACGGCGTCGGAACCCTCTCTGTCGAGTGGTTTGGATCCGAATTCGAAGCGCATTTCAGGCATTCTCAACTGCTCGAGATAACTGTTGATAAAACGCTCTACATCTTTTGCCGCTGCCTTTCGCGCCCGGCTGATCGCCTCGGCACTCTTTTCAAGCTGCAGGTAGAGCCGTTCCGTCTCCTCTTCCAGTCCGCCCAGTTCATGATCGATATTTCTGTAATACTCGAGCTCTTCGATCTTTTCGTCACGGTAGGCGAGCGCATCCTCGATCGAACCGTAACGCCGCTTGAGAGCGGCGAGTGCCTCGATACGGTCGAGTACCTGCTCTACATCGGTCTCCTCGAGCTCTCCCAGCATCTCTTCGGCACGTTCGAATTCGTTTCTGAGCATATTCATCGTTTCGTTGAAAAGCACCGTATCACTCTCGATCAGGGAGAGTGCTTCCAAAACATCGTCTTCGGCTTCGAAAATCCTCGATGCCTTCGCGATCGCCTCGCCGATCTTCTCCTTTTTGGAGAGTTTTCGCTTGATGACCATCAGCTCCTCGTCCTCGCCGGGGCGCGGCGCGACTTCATCGATCTTGGCGATCTCGAACTCCGCGAACTCGATCAACTCTTTGACACGCTTCTCGTCGGCCCGCATCGATTCGAGTTTTCGAAGTTTCGCCTGATAGTCGTCATAAATCTCCCGATAGGTTCCGATCCGCTCCGTATAGGAGACATCCTCCTGCGCCGCCATCGCATCCAGTAGCGCCAACAGAAGTTCGGAAGAGAGTTCGTTGTTGCTGCGCTGCGCGATATGCCGCACCAGCGGTGAGAGCATCTCTTTGAGCCGCTTTTTGGAGATGGTGAGGTCGTTGAGAAAGAAGCGAATCTTCTCTTTTTTTACCGCACGTACCGTCACCTCCGCCTCCTCGACCTCGAAACTCTCCAGCTGCAGCAGGGGGCTCTTTCGAAGTACCGCTTCCGAGACATCGGCTCGAATGTCGGCACGCCCGAAGAGTGCCAGCAGCGCGCCCATAAAGACCGATTTCCCCGCTCCGCTTGGACCGGTGATGGCGATCAGGCCAGGTTCAAACGTCAGGTCGATGGTCTCGAACCCGATCAGATTTCGGGCGTAAAAACGCTCGATCATCGTCCCTGTCCCCATGAAAGTTTTTCGCGAAGCACATCGAAATAGTTGCGCTCGACCCGGTGGATGAGACGCGCACCGATGGGCGCTTTTCGGATGACGAGCGTGTCGTCGGGACCGAAATCGTACTGCTCCTGCCCATCGATGATGACAAGCGACTCTTTTTCGGGTGTTTTGATCTCGATTTCGAAATTGGCGGGAATTACGAGCGGCCGCTGGGTCAGAGAGTGCGGACAGATCGGTGTGAGAATAAAGGCGTCCGTCAAAGGGAAGGTAACCGGCCCGCCGGCGGCGAGGTTGTAGGCGGTCGATCCGGTCGGCGTCGAGATGATCAGCCCGTCGCCGTAGTAGGTGTTGAACCATTTGCTGTCGATATAGGCATCCACTTTGACCATCTTCGAAATGGAGGGGCGGCTGATGACGATATCGTTGAAAGAGTGAAGCATCGTCTCTTCACCGCCGCCCGCGAGTACGCCCTCGATCATCATACGCTCATCGATCCGATACTCGCCCGTATAGAGTTTGTCGATGAAGGTCTCCACTTCCGAAGGGTTGATGTCCGCGAGAAAGCCGAGTGTACCGGCATTGATCCCCAGAATCGGCTTGTGATACCTGTAGCTTCTGCGTGCGAGCGAAATCAGCGTCCCGTCTCCGCCGATGCAGACCAGAATATCGCTTACCCGGCACATCGAAGAGAACTCTTGCCCCAAAACACCGATCATTCCGGCACTGATCGCATCGATGAAAACTTCGGTGCCATGTTTTTCAAACGCCCCTTTCACCTGATAGAAAAGTGCTTTGAGCTCCGGCGTGGAAGGACGCAGTACAATGCCGACACGCTTGATGGTTAGTTTCTCTTGCACGGGAAAACCTTTTTCAATATCTATGGCGATTCTAACAAAAAATAAGTTTGGTTTTGATATAATCGCGCCATTAACTCAAACGGGTGCCTCCTTTTGCGCCCAGGATACTGGAGATTCGATTTGCGAACACATTACTGTACCGATCTTAATGAAAACCATGTCGGCGAAGAGGTCACTCTCGCCGGATGGGTCAACAGCTACCGCGACCACGGGGGTGTCATCTTTATCGACCTGCGTGACAAAACCGGCCTCATCCAGCTCGTCTGCGACCCCGCCGACAACGAGCAGGCCCATAAAGTCGCCTCCCATATCCGGGATGAGTATGTCCTGATCGCCAAAGGCAAAGTACGACGGCGCGGAGAGGGGCTTGAAAACCCACGCCTCGAGACAGGTAAAATCGAAGTGGTCATCGACGAACTCGTTGTCGAAAACCGCAGCGAGCCGATGCCCTTTACCCTCGGCGACCCGAACGTCGGCGAGGACATCCGTCTCAAGTACCGCTACCTCGACCTGCGCCAGAAAGAGATGTTCGAAACCTTCAAACTCCGCTCCAAAGCGGCGATCGCGGCACGCAACCTGCTCGACTCGCAGGGCTTTTTGGAGGTCGAAACACCGATTCTCACCAAGTCGACTCCCGAAGGGGCGCGCGACTACCTGGTCCCGAGCCGCGTTCACAACGGCGAGTTCTACGCCCTGCCCCAGTCGCCGCAGCTCTTCAAGCAGCTGCTGATGGTCAGCGGGTTCGACCGCTATTTCCAGATCGCCAAATGTTTCCGCGACGAAGACCTCCGCGCCGACCGCCAGCCGGAATTTACGCAAATCGACGTCGAGATGAGTTTCTGCACCCAAGAAGACGTCATGAAAGTGGCCGAAGATCTTCTCAAAGCCGTTTTCAATGCCTGCGGCCATGAGATCCGGACCCCCTTCAACCGCATCACCTACCGCGAATCGATGGAGAAATACGGAAACGACCGCCCCGACCTGCGCTTCGGCCTGGAACTGGTCGACGTCATCGACCTCTTCGAAAACTGCGACAGTCCGATCTTCGCGGAGATCGCCCAGTACAAGAAGCTCAACCGCATCAAAGCGCTCAAGGTCCCCGGCGGTGACAACGCCTTCTCGCGCAAGATTATCAAAGAGCTCGAGAGCTTCGTCACGAAATTCGGTGCCAAAGGCCTCGCCTACATTCAGGTCAAAGAGGAAGGTCTCAAAGGGCCGATCCTCAAATTCCTCTCCGAAGAAGCGGTCGAAACGATGAAATCGCGCCTCGATTTGCAAGTCGGCGACATCGTCTTCTTCGGTGCGGGTGACCGCAAAACGGTCTGGGACTACATGGGGCGCCTGCGCACCGAAGTGGCGAAGCGCATGAACCTGATAGACGAAAACCGTTTCGAGTTCGTCTGGGTCGTCGACTTCCCGATGTTCGAACTCGAAGAGGGCGAACTGCATCTCAAAGCGCTTCACCATCCCTTTACGATGCCTAAGAACATCGACGAAGAGGATATCGAAGCGATCGACTCGATCGCCTACGACGTCGTTCTCAACGGCATCGAGCTGGGCGGCGGAAGTATCCGTATCCATAAACTGGATATTCAGAAGAAGGTTTTCGAGATGCTGGGCATCAGCGAAGAGGAGGCGGACGAAAAGTTCGGTTTCCTCCTCGACGCACTCAAATTCGGTGCGCCGCCACACGGTGGGTTCGCCCTTGGCTTCGACCGTCTCATGATGCTTCTGACCAAAAAAGAGAGCATCCGTGACGTCATCGCTTTCCCGAAAACACAGAGTGCCACCTGTCTGCTGACCCATGCACCGAGTCCGGTCGACGACGCACAGCTCAAAGAGCTTGGAATCAGAATCAGGAAGCAGCCTAAGACCGATGCGACTCAGTGAGGCAAAACCGGGCGATCTTGTTAAAATCAGGGGGTTCGAAGGTGGCTGCGACGAATTCAAATGCCGCCTCGATGCCCTGGGTATTCGCATCGGCGATATCGTCGAGGTGAAATCGAAGGCCTTTTTGGGCCCCATCGAAATCAAAAACGACAATATCGACATCGCTTTATGTCGCGGTCAGGCAGAGAAAATTATAATAAAACCAATCAAACTCAGGAGAACATCATGAAAAAACTGTTTCTTATCATCGGCGCCCCCGGCAGCGGAAAAACCACCGACGCGGAAATCATCGCGGCCAACAATGCCGATACCATTGCACACTACTCTACCGGTGAACTGCTTCGCGCCGAAGTGGCCAGTGGCTCCATGTTGGGTCAAACCATCGACAGATACATCAGCCAGGGCAACCTCGTACCGCTCGAGATCGTCATCGATACGATCATAAGTGCGATCAAAAAATGCGACAAACCCGTCATTCTCATCGACGGATTCCCACGCAGTGTCGAGCAGATGGAAGCACTCGACAAGATTCTCAGCGATGAGCCGGAGGTCAAACTCGAAGCGGTCATCGAAGTCGACGTCAGCGAAGATGTCGCAAAAGAGCGTGTTTTGGGACGTGCACGCGGTGCCGACGACAACGAAGAGGTTTTCAAAAACCGTATGAAAGTCTACACCGAGCCGATCGACGCGATCCGCAAGTTCTACAAAGAAAAGGGCCTGCTGCATGTGATCAACGGCGAACGCAGCATCGAAGAGATCGTCGACGAGATGGAAGCGTTCATCAAAAGCAAAATCTGATGCACATCTACCAGGTCATCATCGGATCTGAGATACTGGGCCGTCGCAGAAGCGACAAACACTTCGACTTTCTCTCCGCCGAGCTACTTGCCCGCGGAGAGAAGCTCTATGCCTCTTTCATCATCGAAGACGACAAACAGCTCATCGAAAATGTCTTCGAACTCATAAAAAACGACCCCGAAAGCATCATGTTCAGCTTCGGAGGTATCGGCTCCACACCCGACGACCTGACCCGCGAAATCGCCGCCAAAGTCTTTACCGGAAAGCCGCTTGCCGTGCACGAAGAGGCGAAACGGCGCATTATAGGAGAGTTTGGCGACGACGCCTATCCGCACCGCATCCATATGGCGGAACTGCCAGAAGGTGCCGATTTGCTTGACAATCCCGTCAACAACGTTCCCGGTTTCAGTGTCGGCGGCCGCTTTTTTTTCGTCCCTGGCTTTCCGCAGATGGCCCACCCGATGATAAAGCAAGCCATCACGACCCTGCTGCCCGACGCCAAACCGCTTCACCGGAAAACCTTCACGGCCCTCACGAGCGAAAACGATCTGATCGAAATAATGCAGCAGGTCCCCGAAGAGGTGGAACTCTCATCGCTTCCCACCTTCTGTGGCGACAGGCGTATCGCCGTCATAAGTCTGTGCAGCAAAGAGAAAAGTTTGGTCGATACGTGGTATGGGAAGTTTGTTCGATTCATGAAAGAAAAAGGCATAGAGTGGATAGAAGGAGACAGGCACAATGACCCTGACCTATGCAACCCTGACGATTGACTTGCCCTACGTCTCCTCGAAAAAAGGAAGACGCGCCATCCTCAATGCCATCAAAGACCGCCTTGCGGCGTTAAACTGCTCTGTTCTCGATATCTCGGGCGAGTATCCGAAAGAGGCAGAGATCGCCATCGCCTTTCTCTCACCCGATGAGCAACAGGCAAAACAGAAAATCGAAAAGATCGAAACCATGCTCGAAACCAGATTTCCGGAGATCGAAGCAGAATTGAGTTATGAATCGATTTAGCCAATCGAAAACTCTTTTTCCAAAAACCTCGCCACCGCATCTTCATCGTTCGTCCACGGCAGAACCTCATCGGCAGATGCTTTGAGTTCGTCGATGGCGTTGGCTACGGCGATCTTTCGTCCGGCGGCGGTGAAAAGCCCTAAGTCGTTGTGACTGTCGCCAAAAACGGTGGTGTGGTCTCGATCGACCTCTTCGATCTCTTCCAATCGCATCAACGCATGCACTTTGTCCCCTTCGGCATGTAACACCGTCATGAACCAGCAGTCCATATAGGGGTCTTTGGAGCGTTTGATCTCGATTGTCCCGCCGAACCGCTCCTTCAAAGCACGCTCGAGCTCCGCCGTCACATCCTCGCTTTCCATATAGACGATTTTGAGGTTTCTCTTCATCGCCCGGAGCGGGTCGGCATCGAGCACTCTGCGATCGTTGTGGTAAGTTCCAAGCAACTCCTCCTGATAATGGTTGCGATGTTTGGGGTAGACGAACCGTTCGATGCCTTCATCGTCCAGGCCTACAAGCAATGGGTAGAGTCCGCCGACTTTGTATCCGGTCTCGATGATCTCATCGCCTATTTCACGATTCAATGCACTGACGTGAAGCAGTTCTCCCTCCGGGGAGGCGATCATGACGCCATCCAGAAGGATCAGCGGCTCTTTGAGATGCAGCTCTTTCAAGAGTTTGCGAACACCGGTGTAACTTCTAGCCGTGGCGATCGAGAGTTTCTCTCCCCTTTCCACCGCTTCGTTCCAAACTTTCCGGCTGTAATGGCTGATGCTCAAGTCGGTGCGTAGAAAAGTTTTGTCGAGGTCGGTCAAGTAAAACTGTTTCATTCCACTCTCTTCTTTCGTATTTGAAATTCACGCAATTGTAGCATACCGGCTCCGGGTTGGCTTGATTTGATTTTCAATCACATTGCGCTAAAATTCCACATCAACTTTGCAAGGAGAAAGCAACGATGGATATATCAAAAATCGGAAGCGGCGAATGCCCCGACAAGGTTCACGCACTCATCGAGATCCCCTACGGATCGAACATCAAGTATGAACTCGACAAAGAGAGCGGTGCCGTCGTCGTAGACCGGGTACTCTACTCTGCCATGTTCTACCCGGCCAACTACGGATTCGTCCCCAATACACTCGCCGACGACGGCGACCCGATCGACATACTGGTTCTCAACGACTATCCGGTTCAGGCGGGTTCCGTCATCAAATGCCGTCTGATCGGTGTTTTGATCATGGAAGATGAAGCAGGAATGGATGAAAAGCTCCTCGCGGTTCCGGTTAGCAAAATCGACCCGACCTACGATGCGATTCAGAGCTACGAAGATCTGCCGCAGGCGACTTTGAACAAGATCAAAAACTTCTTCGAAACCTACAAGATGCTCGAACCCAACAAATGGGTCAAGGTCAAAGACTTCCAGGGCAAAGAGGAAGCTGCGAAACTTCTCGAGATTTCGATCAAAAACTACAAATAAAAGAGTGTATGCCGGAGGGGTTATCCCCCTCCGACTCCCTAACCATTCCCCTATTTTTTACTGTTTGTTATGATAGATGTAACTTTCGATTCCGTTGGCGATCCCTTCGGCCAAAAGTTTGCGATAGTAGGGGTTGAAAAGCCGTTTCGCCTCTTTGGGATGGGTGATGTAGCCGATCTCGATCAACACCGCGGGCATCTGCGCACCGACCAGCACCCAAAACGGCCCATCCCGCACGCCGTTGTCCACGACATCCTTGTACTTTCTTTTGACCGATGAGAGGATCTGCCGCTGTAGATCGATGGCGAGTTTGTTCGACTCGATGATCTTCTCTCTATTCATGACATCGAGATAGGTATTTTTCGTATAGAAGTTTTTGTCGCTCAGATCCGCCCTGTTCTCGAGCTCAGCCACCCGTTTGGCACGTCCGCTGCGCTTCCATGAAAGAAAATAGGTCTCTATCCCTTTGTTTTTGAGATAACTGCTCTTCTTTGCAGCGGCGTTTGCATGGATCGAGATGAAGAAGTCGGCATTTTTCCTGTTGGCGAAATGGGTGCGCCGTTTCAACGGGATGAACTTGTCCCGTTCACGTGTCAGATAGACTTTGAAACCACGTTTTTTCAACACTTTTTTCAGGTCTTTCGCAACCGCTAGCACGACATCTTTCTCTTTTCTTCGCTTATACCCCACAGCCCCCGCATCCTTGCCGCCATGGCCCGGGTCGATAACGACGGTATAGGTTTTCAGCCTCGGCTTCTTTTGAGTTGTGGCGGCAGAGGCACTCTGAGAAGCTTGCGGTTGTAAATGAAGTTTCTTTTTCTTTTTCGTATCGTGCCCGGGCTTCTTGGAGGAGGCCATTTCGGCTGCGGCTCCGGGAAGAGTGATTGCCACCTTTTGCCCCGTAATTTTCAATTGGGGCGTATAGGGGCGCTGCGTTTCGATGACGATACGTATCTTTTTCGGATCGTATTGTGCGATTCTTATCTCTTTGAAACGGCCGCCTTTGTATCGTTTGATGGAAAAAGGGACGCGAGCGGGTTTTATGTCGTAAACGTAGAGAACGCTATGTTTTCTTTTGAGAACGAAATGGCGGATCGCCCTTTCGGAAATCGGAAGCGAAAATTCCAAAATCAGCCGGTTGGCATCGAGGCGCGACGAGAGAAGCTTCGCTTTTTTTCCGGAAACCGGTGCCGGTTGCGTTTTGGCCGTGCCATTTTTGAGGGACGCTTTTCGTTTGGAGCGCTTCTTCTGTTTGGAAAATAGATCGGGGCGCAGACTCTTTAACGCATTTTTATAACGTTCAGGATCGAGTCCGAGGGAAGAGGATGCCTCGATAAGCCCTTGAAGCGCTTCGACCTGAAGCGTCTTGTTCTGTTCGAGCAACCCTTTCATGTAAAGGGACTGATAGTCGTGATACCCTTTCCAGACGATCGATTTTTTATCGGAGCCTATCGCTTTCGCCGCATTTTCAAGCCGTGAAGCATAATCGGACCCGAAAAGAAATACGGCGAAAAACGCCAGAAGTAGCAGCGCCTTTTTTATGGTCACTCCCCGTGGACGAGTTTGTGCATCAGCTCTTTGACACTGATCAATTCATCGATGCGATAGCCGTTGGAGCCGGTAAAAAAGAGTCCAAGCTCTTTGTTGCCCATATAGGCGTCGCTCAATCGGTCTGCGATGCAGTAGCCGACCTCTTTGGCTTCGACACCGCGTTTGCAGGGAGCGACACAGTTGCTGATGCATTTGATCGCGGGGCCTTCACGTTTATCGACGAGGTCGATCAGATTCGTGCGGACACCCCGTGCAGGATAGCCTACCGGCGATTTAAGCAGAAGGATATCCTCTTTTTTCGCCTTGAGCAGCACCTCTTTGAAGTTGTCGTGCGCGTCACACTCATGGGTACCGATAAAGCGCGTTCCCATCTGTACGCCTGCGGCGCCCAGTTCGATGCAGCGCTCGATATCTTTTTTGTCCCAAATACCGCCGGCTGCGAAAACGGGAATACCGCCCCAGTTGTTCGCCTCTTTGACGACCGGACCGATCAGGTTTTCGAGCTGATACTCTTCCATCAGACACTGTTCGTAGGTAAATCCCTGGTGGCCACCGCTGAGCGGCCCTTCGAGGACCACGGCATCGGGGATCCTACCGTAGCGTTTTTCCCACCGACGGCAGATCAGCCGCAACGCCTTGGGAGACGAAACGATGGGGATGAGCGCCACATCGGGATAGTCGGCAGTGAACTCCGGCATGTTGGTCGGAAGGCCGGCACCGGTGATTATCATATCCGCACCCGCTTCACACGCATCTTCGACGACACGTCCGTAGTCGTTGATCGCATACAGTACATTGCATGCGAGTGGTGCGTCACCGCAGATTTTACGCGCATTCTCGAAAATTTTGACAAGCGCCTTTTTGGAGTAGAAGTTCTCCACTTCCAGCGGTCTGTCGGCAACCAGTTTCTCCACATAGGCTCTATCTTCATAATACCCGGTCCCAACGCTGCTGATGACACCGAGGCCGCCTTCGAGGCTCACATGCCCCGCAAGTTTGTCCCAGCTGATTCCGACACCCATACCGCCCTGGATGATCGGATATTTCAGCGTATATTTTCCGATTTTTACAGGTTTCAGCTCCACTATTTCACCTTCACTTTTGCAAATTTTTTCTTTCCAACTTGAAGTATATAATCTCCCGCTTCCAATTGCAAGTCTTTGTCGTTCACCTTCTCCTGATCGATACGTACAGCACCGGCTTGAAGGTCACGCCTGGCCTGTGAGGTGGAGGGTTCGAGTTTCGCTTCGACCAACGCCTTGGCGATCCAGATCGGTCCTTCGATCTCGTATTCGGGCATATCGGTGGGAAGGTCTTTTTGTTTGAAGACCTTGTTGAACTCTTCACACGCCGCCAGCGCCGCTTCTTTGTCGTGGAAACGCTCGACGATCTCTTCGGCAAGCATCTCCTTTGCACGCTTGGGATGAAGTTTTCCGCTTTCGACATCCGCTTTCATCTGTGCAATCTCTCCGAGCGAACGTGCACTCAGCAGTTCGTAATAGCGCCACATCAGATCGTCGCTGACACTCATCACTTTGGCGAACATCGTGTTCGGGTCTTCCGCGACACCGATGAAGTTTCCGAGTGACTTGCTCATCTTCTGAACCCCGTCGAGGCCTTCTAGAATCGGCATCATCAAGACCACTTGCTCTTTGCCGACATTGTAGGCGCGCTGCAGATGACGTCCCATCAGGAGGTTGAACTTTTGATCGGTTCCGCCGATCTCGATATCGCTTTTGAGTACGACGCTGTCGTAGCCCTGGAAGAGCGGATAGAAAAATTCGTACAAAGAGATATCCTGCCCGCTTTTGAAACGCTTCTCGAAATCGTCACGCTCGAGCATTCGGGCCACGGTGCGTTTGGAGGCGAGTTCGATCATCTCGTAACTGCTCAGTTTGCCGAGCCAATCGCTGTTGAAAACGACGACCGTCTTTTCCGGGTCCAAAATTTTGAAAACCTGCTCTTCATAACTTTTGGCGTTGGCTTTCACCTCTTCCTGGGTCAGTTTCTTTCGCGTCTGGCTCTTTCCGGTCGGATCCCCGATCATACCGGTAAAATCTCCGATCAGAAACTGAACGATCCCTCCATACTTCTGAAACGTTGCCAGTTTCTGCAGCAAAACCGTATGGCCCAGATGCAAGTCGGGCGCCGTCGGGTCGAAGCCGGCTTTGACATAGTAGGGTTCACCTGTTTCGTAATAGCGTTTCAGCAGTTTTTCGATCTGTTCGTCGGTGATGATCTCCGCAGCTCCGCGTTTGATCTCGTTTAAAGCTTCTTCTATCATTTTATCGTTTTCCATTGCGCGATTTTCCTCCATTTCTTTCCTTCCTGCTATTGTTTGTACGCATCGGTGAGGCTCACCAGTTCGATCACTTTGAAATGGCGTTCTATGATCTTTTTGAGATGATTTTGGTCGTGCTCTTTGCTTTCGAAAATCACTTCGCACAGATTGCTCTGGGACGTTCCATCCCCCAGCTTGATCGAAATGATGTTGCTATCGATCTTCGCCAGGTAGGCAAGAAGTTTCGCCAAAGCCCCTTTCTCGTCTTTGAGCGTTACCAGAAGACGGTAGCGCTGCATTCTGTTCTCGCTCCATTCGACGAACAGCATCGGCGTCCGTTTTTGAATGAGTGTGTAGGCCTTTTCGCAAAACTTGTGGTGGACGACGGCCTTGTTTCCCAGCTTGAATGCGACAATAGGGTCTCCCCTTTTGGGATGGCAGCAGTAGTCGAACTCGACACTGTTGACACTCTCCGTCGAATAGATGACGAAATTTTCGAAATCGAACCGTTTGAGGCGCCGGTACGGGCGCTGGAAAATCGACGAAAGGATCGACTTCTCTTTTTTCGTATCCAAAAAGCGATGAATGACCTCTTTGTAGAAACTTAACTCCCTCGCAACGCGGTAAATCTGTTCCGCAAGTCCCTGTTCTTCGATCCACGCTTCCGTTTTTTCGGCCGGCAGGCCCAGGGTCGCGGAGAGGATATTGACGGCACTCATCCGGTCGATCTCTTTGCGGCGCTGGTTACAGCGGGTACGCATATGGCTCTTGGCACGGGAGGTTTTGACCGCGTCGATCCAGGTACAGTGATAAATGGGATGATCGGCCGTGATTATCCGGACGAGGTCACCATTTTTCAACTCGCTCAAAAGCGAAGAGGGCTGTTTGTTGACGAGTGCGGCACTCGCACGTTCACCGACTTGTGTATGGACCGCATAGGCGAAATCGAGAACCGTAGCGCCCCTTGGCAACGTAATCTGATCGCCCGCGGGAGTGAAGACGCTGATATCCTCGCTGTAGAGATCGTTTTTGACGAGCTCGTAAAACTCTTCGATCGATTCGTTCTGGTACTGCAGGTTTTTCAACCATTCGATGTTGATCAAAGACTCGCCGAGTTTGTACTTCCAGTGAGCCGCGATGCCGAATTCGGCAGTTTTGTGCATTTCGAATGTACGAATCTGCGCCTCGATGATCGACGTATCGTCAAAGACTGTCGTATGCAGTGTCTGGTAGCCATTCTCTTTCGGAAGTGCCACATAGTCTTTGAAACGTGCGATCAGCGGTTTGAAATTCAGATGCAGCGTTCCTAGCGAGCGATAGCAATCGATCGGTTCGGGGACCAGAATCCGAATCGCCAGAAGATCGAGAATCTCGTCGATCGATATCCCTTTTCGCTGCATCTTCAGATAGATCGAGTAGTAATGTTTTACGCGGCCAAATATCTCGAAACTGTCTGCGTGGAATCCGTTATGGACCATCAGCGTTTTGACTTTCGAGATGAAAGTGTTGAGTTTGATCTGAAAATCCTGACGATGCGAACGGATGTACGCATCGATTTTGGCATACTCTTTTGGGAAAAGATAGTAGAAACTGAGATCTTCCAGCTTGTTTTTGAGCGCAGCGATACCGAGACGGTGTGCGATCGGTGCATAGACGACGAGTGTCTCTTCGGCGATGCGGTGCTGTTTTGGCTCGGGAAGTGCATCGAGCGTCATCATATTGTGAAGGCGGTCACACAGCTTGATGACCAGAACCCTGACGTCCTCGATCGAACAGATCAGCATCTTCCGGAAACTGAGGGCGGAAGAGATCAGTTTTTCGTCGGATGTGGAGGGAACCAACTCGCTGTCGCGAATCTCGACTATCTTCGTAAGGCCCTCCACCAGATAGGCGACATCCTCGCCGAAGCGCTCCTCGATATCGTCGATCGTATAGGGTGTATCCTCCACGACATCATGAAGAAGTGCCGCCAGGACCATTGTCTCGTCCTCGCTGATCGAAGCGGTGATCGCCGCCACAAGGATCGGATGGATGATATAGGGTTCGCCGCTTTTTCTCAGCTGTTCCTTATGTGCCTCCCCGGCAAAATCCAAAGCACGCCTGATTGCATCGGTCGGTTCAATCGTATCGAACAGTATGGTTTCCGCTTCATCGACCGTCTTGACCGCACGGATAATATCGAGCAGAGGCTCCAATGCCGGATGCACAAACAGACCTTAGCTGTCTTCCATACCCTCTATCCTGATAAACCCCTGCGCGATTTCCGTAATGGCGATATCCGAGTATTTGTGTTTTTTCGGATCCATTTCGATCATCGGTTCGGCACCTGCCGCCAATTCGTTTGCACGCTTGGATACGGCTGCCGAAAGCAGGTATCGGTTGAAGTTCGCTTTTTCCAGGGCTTTTGCCGCTACTTTTTCCAATCTCATCTTAATCTCCTGAAGTTTATTTTTTTATTTGACGATCGAGCACTTTTCATAATCGCCCTGCATGATCGCGAGCAGGTTGCCTTTTTTGAACATGTCGCATACCACAATCGGAAGCTTGTTCTCTTTGGCGAGGGCGATGGATGTATCGTCCATCACCTTGATATTGTCCGCCAGCGCCTCGTCGTAACTGAGTGTCGGAAGCTTCTTCGCATCCGAATATTTGTTCGGGTCTTTATCGTAGACGCCATCGACCTTGGTCGCTTTGATGATCATATCCGCACCGATTTCGATGGCACGCAACGTCGCGGCAGTGTCGGTCGTGAAAAACGGATTGCCCGTTCCCGCTGCGAATATGACGATACGCCCCTTCTCCAGGTGCCTGATCGCCCGCCTTACAATGAAGGTTTCACAGATCTGCTCCATCTTGATCGCGCTCTGAACACGAACGCGCATCCCAAGATATTCCAGAGCTTCCTGCATCGCCACGGCGTTGATGACTGTCGCGAGCATTCCCATATAGTCTCCGCTGGTACGCTTGATGATGCCGTCTTTCGCCGCCGTCACACCGCGGATAATATTTCCGCCTCCGATCACGACACCCACTTCGATGCCGCTGTCTATCAGCTGCTTGATCTCTTCGGCGATAAATTTCAAAATCGAGGTATCCACTCCATACCCGCTCTCACCTGCCAAAGCTTCACCGGAAAACTTGACCAATACCCGCTGCTTCGCCATCACTATCCTTTCGCCGATCTTAAAATTGATTGGATTTTACCCAAAAATTACTTTGAAAAAGATATAAACTCTCCGCTACTCTCTTTCCAAGCGACACTTCGCACGCCGAACGGTACTTCAATCGAGAGTGGGAACGAATGAAACGATCATCGCTTTTACCCTCTATTTTCCTCTTTTGGCGGATCTTGTCGAAGGCTCGCCAGCCTATTTCAGGCGGATCAGCTCGAGGGGGTTGATGTGTCGGTTTTTCTGCGTCACTTCAAACATCAACTCCTTCTCCACCCTGCCGATGACGTACCCTTTTTTGATCTTCTTGCCCTCTTTGATCGTCGGAGCGATTTTATCCATTTTCGCGTAGATGGTGTGCAGATTGTTCTTGTGTTCGATGATAACGACTTTTCCGAGCATCGGCGTATCTTTGACGAAAACGACACGTCCATTGAGGACATTTTTGACCTTCGCCCTCTTTTTATAGGGCTGAAGCGTCACGGATTCGTTGAATATTTTTATCCCGTAAACCGGATCGACGTAGGGGCCGAACTTCTTGACGACTTTCGCTTTGCCGACGGGCGATATCGTCTTTTTTCCCCGATACCGGCCGATGGCATGACGTTGGTAGGAAGAGCCGATGGTCCGGACTTTCAGTTTGTCCCCCTTCGCGATGGCGACACTGGTCTGTTTTTTCTTTTTTCTCTGTGAAAGGGACTCTCTTTTCAAGATGTTCAGCTTCGCCAGGGTTTTTCTAAGATCGCTCTCCTCTTTTTGAAGCTTTTCAAGACGGGACTGGTAGGCCTTTTTCTCTTTTTCCAGCTTCGCCATCAGCCTGCTTCGCCGCTCCTTCTCCCTGGCCGCCTCTTTTTTCCGGTTCTGCAAGCGTACGATCATCGCTTTGATCCGCTGTGCTTCGCGATTCAGCGCTTCACTCCGTTTGAGCGTCTTCAAGTAGGAGCTCTGCAACGATTTCAGCGCTTCACTGTCCGATTTGATCAAAGCGGCGAGAAGCTCCGATTCGATGACGTTCTCCGGAGACTGCATCTCTTTGTCTCGGACGATCTCTTCGATTACATAACGGTCGGCAAGCATGTCGACCAGTTTACGCTCTTTTTCGAGACGCTCTTTCTTCAGTTTTCGAAGTTGGGACTCGATGGTGACGAGGCGTTTTTTACCCTCTTCAAGAAGCACTGCATTCACGGCGATCTCTTTGTCGAGTTTCGCGATGGTTTCGTCGAGTTTTCTGAGGTTTTTCTGGTTGGCGGCGATCTGCCTCGCAATTTTCGCGAGCTTTCTGTCCATATTCGCAAAGGCGTTTTTGGTACTCGCCAGCCGTGCTTTGGAGCGTTCTATCTTTTTGTCGATCGTGGCGGCCGAAAGAAAAGGAAGGAGCATCACCAGAAAAAGAAATATTTTGCCCCCCATGCCCGTTACGACTCCTCTTTGAAACGAACGACGACCCAGAAGGCGCACATAAGTGCCATACCCAGTGCCACGGCGGCGAGAAGGCCGAAATCGTCGAACCCTACCAGACTGTCCACTCGCATATCGATCTCATAAAGAAACGATCTGACGGTACTGTTCGTCATGAGATAGAGCGTCATTGCACCGGCAAGAAGCAAAGAGATGATCGCATCCACGATGGCGAGCCGGAAGAGCACGCCGCTTCGCAACCAGACAGGCGCACCGAAAAGTGCCATGATCTGCATTCTTTCTTTATGCTCGAGCTGCCATATATACATCTGCTTTATTATGAGCAGGAAACCGGTTATTCCAAGAAGGATGGCGAAGACGAGAACATTGCTTTTCATGAACGCGAGCATCGCATAGAGCGGGTCGTGAACCTTTTCGAACACCTTTACACGTTTGACGCCTTCGAGCGACAACAGATCGTTTTTCAAACGCTCCAGGCTCTTCTTGTCGGGGTAGCGCCGCAATTTGACCGTATAGAAAGCCGGCATCACCGCCTGAAGCTTCTCCAAACTCTCCTTGCTCACCTGCTTTCGAATTCGCATCAGCACTTTTTCCGCATCGACAGGCTCGACATTTTCGATGAGACCGTTTACCCGGCCGATCGTATCGCTTTTCACACTTCTGTCCGCCACGACGATGACACTGTACTGCTCTTTGAGACGGTTCTCGTATGCCTGAACGACTCTCTCGAGAACAAGCAGATACTCGACGGCGAAGAGTATCGCAAACAGAGGGAGAATGAGAGCGAGATGGTTTCTAACGGATTTCATAGAGAACTCCGTTTTCGATCATCAGATGCCGATAGTCCGCACTGAACATTTCGGGAATGTGATGGGTTACAACCAGAATCGTCGTTTCGAGCTCCTCGTTGGCCCGTTCCAGCAGTTCCCACACCACCTGGGAGGAGTAATCGTCGAGATTGCCGGTCGGCTCATCGGCCAAGATCAAAAAAGGGTTGTGGGCAAGCGCTCTCGCCATCGCGACCCGCTGCTGCTCGCCGCCACTGAGTTCCAGAGGATACTTGTCCGCTTTGTGCGAAAGCTTGACATGGGCGAGAAGTTTCTGGGCCTGGGCACGGCAGACATCTTTCGGAAATCCCGCGATGATAAGCGGCAGCATCACATTCTTTTCGACACTCCACTCCCTAATCAGCTTGTAGTCTTGAAAAACGATGCCTATATGTCTGCGCAGTTTGTAAAGCTTCGATCCCGAGATCGAGCGCATATCGATCCCTCCGACGGACATCCCCCCACCGCCGATCTCCATGGCACCGTACATCGACTTGAGCAGTGTCGATTTTCCGCTGCCGCTTGCACCGGTAATGAAAACGAACTCTCCCGTTTCAACGGTGAACGTGGCATCTTTTATCACCGGTTCGTGGCGCGGATAGGCGAGTTTGACGCTCTGCGCCTCCACCACATTAGGCATGGAACCACTCCCGAAGGATTTCATGCGCCTTCCGGTTGGTCTGCGTTGCAACCGGCGGATGCGGGTAGTAGGAGGCTTTTCCGTTCTGTATCAGGATAAATTTGTGCTCGGGCCTGTCGAAACTTCCCAAAGAGACACGGATGAGGCCATCCTCTTCGTTGATGGCGTAGAAGCGTTCGACATGTACGAAACACTCCGGCGTCAGAAAAGCTTTCGGAGGCCGGTTTTCGAAAAGTTTCGAGATAGAGGCACCCTCCGGAAAGCCGAAATCTATCTCGACACTTCGTTCAGGCGATCTCTCGAGCGACTCGACATGAATCTCGTAAATATTTTTTTCCATGCGCAGCCATCGCTCTTCATATTTGCTCCGGACGGCTGCTTCGAGATTTTTTTCGAGTCTGAGCCTGACCTGTTCGGGTTTTGTAAAAACCTCCATCGCATAGCGAAAATAGTTTTCGCTATCGGTCCTGAGTTCGAGCGTTCCACCGGGTGAGAGAACCCTCGACGCCTCTTCGAGAAAGCTTTCGGAAATGACACGCCGATGCGGCTTCTTGTCCCATGGTACGGGGAAATGGACAAAAATCCGCTCGACACGATTACTTGGCAGCAGCTCCATGAAGAGCCTTGCATCGTAGTCGATCACCCAGACATTCTCGAGCTTTTCGAGATCGATACGGCGCATCACCTGTTCGAGGGATGGCCTGTGTATTTCGAGTCCTATCAGATGGACATCCGGATGTTTTTGTGCCTGATGAAGCAGATGCCGTCCGCTTCCAAAACCGATCTCGATCCAAAGCGGTTTTTCAGGAAGAGATGATGCATCGAATGTGGCGATCTCTTTGAGGCAGGGCAGCGGCTCTTTCAGCACAGCCTGGTCGACATTGGCGATGTTGGAGTAGAGAAGTTGCGGCCTCGCCTCTTCGATATAGGCATGAAGTGCCTTTTTGACCAATGTATTTGGAGAAGGACGGGATATCTTTTCCGCTTTGAGCAGAACACTATCACCTTTGGGCTTTACCTGCAGTAAAAAAGGGATATTCGAAACACGCACTCCCACGAGCCCTTCCCCCGCACTTTGGAGATTTTCGGCGTACCATTCGAAACGGACATCCTCCCTTTCAAACGGTATTTTCGAAAGGTCGAAAGATTTTATACGAATATGGGGCATCGACTACGTTACTCTTTCGTCGCGATGTAGAGTTCAACCGGCTCGGAGGGCTCCGACCGTAGCCCGTTTTTGTCGATTTCGACAACCCGGTAGGTATATTTGACACCGGGTTTCATGAATTTGTCGACGAACTTGGTTCCGTAGATATTTTTAAAGACACGCTTTTTCCTGGTCAGGCCTTCCCATTCGGTTCGGATGACATCGTATCTGTCGGCACGGGAATCACCCGGCTCCCAAAGAATGATCGCCTGATTGAAAGCGACTTTCGCAGCGGTGATCGTCGGTGCACTCGGTTTGACCAGCGTGCTTCCCATGACAGGCGTTTCCGGTATCGGGCTCTCCAACCCGTCTTTGTCGACCGCCGAAATTTTGTAATAGTATATTTTTCCATCATCGTCGACGACATCGTCAAAAAAGGTTTTATCCGTTTTGGCGCGGTAGCTATAAAATCCCATATTGAACGGGCTACGGTAGACTTTGTAGTAAACCACATCCTGCGTCGGGCTCGGCTGCCACTCCAAATGGATCTTTCTAGGCAGGTCAAACGTGGCTTTCAGATCCGTCGGCGGCTTCGGAAGCGGCTTGGTAATAGCCTTCACGGCCGTGCTCGGACCGGACGTCAGCCCATTGCAGAGCTTGACGCGGACCCGGTAGATATAGATTTCCCCGTTTCCAAGATCTTTGTCGATATATTCGGCACTCAGGCGATTGGGGACTTCCGCTATTTTTTTCCATTTATCCGGCTCCGTGACCCGTGCACGCTCGACGACATAGCCGGTAACTCGCAGATCCTGATGCGGGCGCCAGATCAGCTTGATCCGCTTTGGAAGATCGGTGATGGCACGTACGAAACTGACCGATTTGACCATCGGTTTGGTTCGAACGCGTACGGGTTCGGACTGTTTCGACTCGAATCCCTCTTCGTTGAACGTTGACATCTGATAGATGTATTCTATACCCGGTTTCAATTTGACATCGACGTAGTGGGAACTGTACCTGTCGTCGATTTGTGCCACACGCTTGAGTCTCTTCTGTGTTGCATTCGGTTCCATACGGTAGAGCCTGTAGCCAGCGATCTGCGATGAAGGTACCATTTTCCATTCGAAGCCCACTGCCGTCATGCTGCTGAGCGTCTTGATCGATTCGACCGTCGGAAGGTTGGGCAGGATTTTAGGAGCCTCCTGGCTCAGGCTCTTGGGTGCGCAGCCGCTTGCAATCATCATCAAAGCGCCGAAGCAGAGCGCACGGATCCAATATTTCATCTAATTTCTCCTTCTCAAAAAAACTTTCACAGGCTGTTTTCATATCGACCGGTATCGGGGCTGTAAACTGCATCGGTTCGCCCGTTTCGGGATGGTCAAGATAGAGTATATAGGCATGCAGCAAAATGCGTTCTATTTTACCGCCCCGGCTCTTAAAACCGTATAAACTGTCACCTGCGATGTGACGGCCGATCGAAGTGAGATGGACACGGATCTGGTGGGTACGCCCCGTGTAGAGTTTGGCGGCGATCAGCTCGTATCGTTCCTTCGGACTTTCCAGAAGTTTCCGAAATTCTGTTTTCGCCGCTTTCCCACCATTGACGATCCCCATCTTCAGACGGTTGGAGGGGTTGCGGGCGATCGGCCCTTCGACAATCCCCGAACTTTTGAGAGGATAATCGATGACCGCGACATAGTAACGCCCCATCGTTTTGTTCTGCAATTGCCTCGAAAGCTTTTCATGGGCGGCATTGTTCTTCGCAACCACCATCGCACCGCTCGTCTCTTTGTCCAGGCGGTGAACGATACCGTGACGCTCCTCGCCGCTGATCGTCGAAAGGTTCACACCTTTCGCTTTGAGCCAGTCGACCAGTGTCGCCTCTTTCACGCTTGGTGCAGGATGCACGACCAGCCCCGACGGTTTGTTGACAATCAATATATCTTCATCTTCGTAAATGACCGGAACGTCGAATCCGACCGTTTTTTCCTCGTATACCGGTTCCTGCGGTATCGTATAGAAAACGCTTTCGCCCGGCTTCAATTTGTAACCGGCTTTCGTGACCTGCTTTCCGGAAGCCTCTACAAACCCTCTCTTGATCAGATGCTCTATCTGGTTCCGTGACCCGCCGATATGACGATGCAAAAATTTGTCGAGCCGCTCTTGCCGGTCTGCTGTTAAACTCTCTTTTTTCATTCGTTGGGTACAATTCTTTTGATAAAAATTTGGACAGGTTTCCATGAAACATACATTGATGTTCGACAGACGCATTTTAACACACTTCGACTTTTTCCTTATTCTTTTTATTTTGCCGCTCATTCTCATCTCTTTGACCCTCGTAAAAGAGATAAGCCCTGCTCTTTTTCGCAAAGAACTCTTTTACATCGGGCTCGGTTTCGTAGTGTTTTTCATCTTTTTTCTCATTCCATGGCGATCTTTACGGTGGCTGATCCCCTTTTTCTACTGGTCGACGATACTATTGCTGATCAGTGTCGATCTTTTCGGTGTTACGAAACTGGGTGCACAGCGCTGGCTGCAACTTCCTTTTATCGGCATGACCATTCAGCCCTCCGAACTATTCAAGCCCGCCTTTATCCTGATGCTGGGGCACCTTATTCAGGAGAATCCACCACCACCTGGCGGTTACCGGCTCAAACAGTTCCTGAAGTTTTCGTTCTACATTCTGCTTCCCTTTCTGCTCATCGCCAAAGAGCCGGATCTCGGTACCGCCCTCGTTCTTCTCATCATCGGCTACGGCGTTCTTTTTCTGGTCGGCGTTCACTGGAAAATCTGGGCCGGCATCGCCATCACGCTGGCTGTTGCGGCACCTTTTCTCTACAGTAACCTGCACGACTATCAGAAAAAACGCATCCATGATTTCCTGGCAGAAAAACCGAGCTATCACGTTCAGCAGTCGATCATCGCCATCGGTTCGGGCGGTATGACGGGCAAACCCAAAGAGGAAGCGACACAGACCCAGCTGAAGTTTCTACCCATCGCCTCGAGTGACTTCATATTCGCCTATTTCGTCGAACGCTTCGGTTTTGTCGGTGCGGCGGGACTCATCTTCCTCTATGCGCTTTTGATCCTGCACATCTTCAGTCTGGGCATTCACGCCCACGCCGACTACTTCATTCGCGTCACAGCCTACGGTATCGCCTTTCTGCTTTTCGTCTACACCAGCGTCAACATCCTCATGACTATCGGCCTCGCACCCGTTGTCGGCGTTCCCCTACCCCTGCTCAGCCATGGAGGAAGCAGCTTCATCAACTTTATGGTCCTCTTTGGTATTTTGGAAAACTTTATTGCTTTTCGCTTCAATTTCCTGTATAATTCCGGCTCTAAAGTCACCTTTCTTTAGTGCTCACGGGCCAATAGCTCAGTTGGTTAGAGCATCCGGCTCATAACCGGATGGTCCCAGGTTCGAGTCCTGGTTGGCCCACCAAACCTGCATCCGACAGCGTCCAAAAAATCCGTAAAATACCGCATATCCGAACCTTCAGCCACTTGTATCGTCCAAAGATATCCGATAGAATCTGCTAAAACAAGTACTTTCATGGAAAAATTGCCGATTCCAGCATTTGACAGAATAAAACGGAATAAAAAGTTTATAATTAGACAAACATAATTCAAGGATGAAATTTTGCAAAAACCGTTTCCCGGCCATAAACCTTCCCATACTACCAAAAAGGAGCGTGAACGCCGCTATGCAAAAAGTAATGAACGCATCGCCGTGATATTGTCGAGGCTATATGCGGGCGAAATTCTCTCCATGAGAGAGCTAGCCGACGAGTTCGACGTGAATCTGCGCACGATCCAGCGGGATGTCAACGAACGTATGGCCGGTTTCCCGATACGAAAAAACGGTGACAGGTTCGGGCTGAAATGGGCCGAGCAAAACGAGACGGCTTTCACTCCGGAAGAGATTTCGGTTCTCGAACTTCTCGATGAACTGAGCAAAAAACAGGGAAATGCATTCTACTCGAAAGCCCACAACCTTCTAAAAAAACTCAAAGCCACCGCCGCCAATCCCTTCTACGCGAAACTCGATATGGAAGATATCGGCGACAAACTGACGGTCGCTACCAAAATTGAAAAGGCGATCAAGCAAAAGCGTCTGTTGCAATGCGTCTACAAGATGGAAGAAAACAAACACGATATCGATATAAAACCGCTCAAAATCGCGAATTTCGAAGGGTTTTGGTACGTTATCGCCATGGATGCGAGAAACGATATCGTTAAAAAATACCTGCTGCGAAATATTTCGGATATTACAGTACAGAACGAGACATTCGACGTTTCCAGTGAAATGGAAGAGAAGCTTGAAAACGCCATCAACGTATGGTTCGATGCCGGTAAGGAACCGTTCGAGGTAAGGCTTTTCATCGATGCCGAAGTCGCAAAATATTTTCGAGTCAAGCCGATTTGCAAAAATCAAGCCATCGAGGGAGAGGACAGTGACGGCAGCATAGAGGCAGTCATAAAGATCACCCATGAAATGGAGATCGTTCCCATCGTCAAATACTGGATGCCGCATATCCATATTGTGGAGCCGAAATGGCTGGACGATATGATACGGAAAGATACCGAAGCGTATCTATCCGGCGAGAAGATGATTTAAGATGGATTTCCATCCGTACCCCCTCCCCTTACGACTATCGAAAAATCCTAACGTCCTTTTGCGGTTAATCCCAGTTGATGATCCGAAAATATATTTCCTGGTTCGTTATCAACAACTACATCAAGATTTAAAAAGGGGCTTGAATTTTAACTATCTTTGAAATTGACGATACAGATAGCTATGTATGTGGGCTATCTCACTGGAGCATGGCGCGCATTTGAAAAGCAAAATCCGGGTATTTTGTAGCGGAAAAACCTTAAGGTTATCAGCTATCACCTGCCCCCTTTAAACGCAGTCGTTTCAGCCCTTCGGCAAGTAGATCTGCCTAGTCCGCCAGCCCCAACGCCACCTTTTTTCTTCATAGACGTTCCGGATCCGCTCCAGCTCTTCGCGCTTTTTCCCTGGGTAGCCGAAATCTTCCACCCTACGGCGGTTCTTTTTCATCGCCACGATAGGGGGAAGAGCGCGTCGAGGGTCAGTTTCAGGCGGGACATGATCTATCTCCGTTTACCCCTAATGATTTGCATAAAATTCCCACCATCTCTTTATGATGCTCACGGCAATGGTCGATCGTCATCTCTTGAGAATTTCGAATACGGCTGTAAAAATCGATCATTTTTAAACTTTCTATCGTTCCCCTGTTGAGCTGTCGCTGGATGGTATATTTTTTATTAACTTCATCGTCAAGCAACGAGCTGTTCAGGTGGTGCGTCACCAAAGCCAAATTTCCGAAGCAGTCTATACTACGCTTAGCTTTACAGCCATTGCATCGCTCTCCCCAATCATTCGCTTTACTTTGCGGCTTCATGTGTTCGATTGAATTAAGCCTGGATAAGCGAAAATTCTTTTTGATTTCTTCATATTTAAACTTCTCCTCTTCACTAAAAGGATGCTCGTACTCGCCTTTTTCAAACTTAGATTCCAAGAGTTCCTGCTCCCAGAGAAGATAATCGAGTTTATAAAACCAATAATGGGGCGTAGAAGTACCTCTATTAAGCACTTCATCTAAATTCCACGGTTTTGCATCTTCACCATCCGTTGTTGCAGGAGGACCATTATATGAATAGAACATCTTTTTCAAATCTCCCTTTCGCAACCTCGTCAAAGCTGCCTTTTTGTCAAGCGATTTCAAAAACTCCAAATATCGATCATAAAATTTTTCGCTCAGAACATCATTTTCCAAACTTTTGATCCATTTCAATACCGTATAAATCCAGTCTTGCGCGAAAAAATCTGTCGTGAAATTGAATAGCAGTTGCATATTCATAATGGCCCGAGATATCTTCAGATCCTTTTCAGCTGCTTTTCTATCGATACCCAATCCTTTGTTTGCCGTCTCTAAAACCGCGAAAAAAGGTTCATCACCATCCATTTGTCGTTTTACGACAAAATAGTCGTACAGTATCCGATAGGCCAGCAAGTCGTTCATAAAAGCCTTTTTCTCTTTTTTCTCAGCAGACTTGAATCTTTCAAACTGCTCGAGTAGCTTGGCGTCGTTAATTTCAATACTCTCCTTTTCTTCGGAGTAAAGTTTCAAAACATGAAGAAGAAAATATTCAAACTTCAGAAAAGATCTGTACCTTTCAACCCCCTCGTACGATTCTTCCGAAGAGCTCAAAACGTCTTTCTTTGATAAAATATTCTCAATGGAAAGCTTGGCTGTATTTGTATTATCTCCGCCATTTTCTTTTTGAAACAACTTTTCTGCTCTTTCATAAGTTGGTTCAAACGCAAGGTCAATCAGACCCTTCCTGATTTTCTCCATGCTCTCCGTCTGCTTCATATTCCCAGAAGTTTTGTCATATGCCCTTTTAATATAACGGTAGATAAACTCTTCCACATAGCTATCCATACGAGAGCAATAGTCCCATATTCTGGCATAAATACCCCTCTCTTTTTCCTCAAGCCCATCCAGTATATTGGCTTTGATGATCTGATGTTTTTCCAGCTGCTTCCCCCGGCTGTTCATCACTTCGAAATATTTGGCGATGTCGACCTCTTCGCGATCGAGAATAGTTAAGGCGAACTTCACCTTCTCAAGCAAAGTTCCAAGCTCAACCCTGTTTTCCGAGATATAACTCTCGATCGCTTCTATGTTAGCTTTAAAAACACCATCCGCCTTGCTTTTTTGGGTAAGTTCCTCAACATGTCGTGCATCAAACCTTCTTCCAATCTCCTGCAAGAAAGCGTTATCTCCCTCTCTTACTTCGTAACTCAATTCAAAGGTCTTCTTATTTGCCATGACTGCGACAAGGTAGAGTGTCGTCAAACGCTGCTGACCGTCGATAATGTCATATACGCCATCATCCCTCTTTTCCACCACAATATTTCCAATGAAATACGGATTGTCACTTTCCCATGATACCAAGTCGCTGAGTAGCTGAATTACCTCTTCACTTTTCCATGCATACCGCCGTTGATATACGGGAATTGTAAAAACAACTTCCCGATTTTTCTCACCTTTTAGCTTTTCTATTTCCTTCCAACATATTGTTTCGATGTTAATTTGAAACTTCTTACTTTGCTCAGTCACGTCATACCCCCCAAATCTCGCGTTCCATCTGTTTCAAAAATGCCCCATCAATCGATTCCCTCGACGATGCATCGTAAAAGTCGTTCTTTGTTTTGGAGTCCGAATCTTTTTTCCATTTTTTCGGGTCGCAATAAAAAATAAGATAGTTTCTCAAATCGCCTACGACATGTTCAGACGCATATTTCAACGAAATGACTTTAAAAGGGTCCCACTGCTTTGTCTCCTCTCCTCCATCCATATCGTTCCACTCGAATTTGACCACCCCTTGCTTGTAAAGTTTCCCTTTGTTGAAACGATAATAGGACAATGTCAAAAAGAACAAAGCAGCAAATTCCTGAAAATCTCTTTTTCCGAACTTATCGTAAAAATAGAGCAAAGAAGCACGGTAAACCTTTCGCAAGTAATGATTTCCCGCTCCCGGCACGTCATCAAGCAAGCGAAACCAAGGATCATCCCTTAGTTTTTTCAACTGTTTGGAGTACTTGAACGCATACAGGAAAAAATACAACCCTCCACGAATAGACTGTGTGACCTCGAAAGGAAGATACTTTCTTCCCTCATTGAGCATGTACGGCCCTGCAAAGGGCGCGATTTTTGGCATGTAGCTCACGACATCCCTTTGCACATCGTATTCATAGCGTTCGAACAGTGGAGGTTGGTTGTAATTATTGAGCAAGTCACCTCCCCCTTCTGAACGAAACTCTCGATAGACATCCATCCACGTAAGATCCTCCTCTACAAGCTCTCCACGAACCGATCTTCTCGCCAAAGCCAGCAACTGTTCGAACAAAAACTCCAAAAAATCATCGCCAAGATACTTGACCTCTTTTGGATCTTCTACCTTCTCATCGTGTTCCCAATTTTTCACAATGCCCTTTATCGTTTCTTCTTCGTTTTCATCCATCATGGTTCTTAGATGATGCACTTTCAGAAGATCCTTGCGCGCCAGAGGTTTTCCTCGTGTATTTTGGGAATCGAAATAGAAAAACGCTTCATCCAAAGTATCGGCATAGGTGCATGTCACACAGACTCTATTTTTAAAAAACTCCTGGAACTTTTTTTTGCTGACATCCGATTTCTCCAAACGGTTTTTTATTAGATGGTGGTTGCGTCTGATCTTTTCCGTGGAGAGAGGCGTAAAATGGCTTTGGGTCAAGAATTTTGCTTTGAATTCTCCAGTCAAGGCGTACTCTATCAGAGCAAATGTCGTGATACGCTGCTGACCATCCACAATCTCCAAAGACTCCTCCTTCGGGCTTTCTTTTTCGCTTTTTTGCAATATCAGGTTACCGACAAGGTAGATTTTTTTCTCTTCTTTCCACGCCTCGATCAGGTCTTCCACAAGTTGCGTTACCTGTTCATCCTCCCAGCTATAAGGCCGCTGGTAGGATGGTATGGTCAAGTTCTTATTTAAAAGCAATTCAATGTTAGACACCTCTGTATTCTTTATTCTATCTTCAAGACAATAGGTCATCACTTCACCTTTCCTCAATTTGTTGTTCAAATCCATTCTGAAGCTGCTTAACGGATTGAAAAGTCATAAATCAAACTTTTCGATTCCAATTCACTTGGAGAAATTGAAATCCAAACTCCATCCCCTTATCATTAAGAACATTGTCAAAGTATTTCATCGCCATCGCAAAGTCTGTTTTCTTTTACGTCGAAAAAACGGACCGACAACGGCAAATCGTCTTGAAAAAAATATCTCATCTCCTCTACTTTTGTGTGGCTTTTGGGGTAGATTAAAAGGAGTTCTTTGCACCCCTCATATTTTTTTCCGTAGGCAAAAAGCTGGTACATATCGCCCTGCGATACCCCCTGATTTTTGTTCTCTTCATCGAGCAGTTTCCATTTGGTATCGGCGACAATGTCGCCCCCATCGATAACGATATCGGGTTTCAGACGAAATTTTCCATCTTTTTCTCTTCCCTTCTTCTCCAGATAGACCAGGTGGTGGATACCGTGCTGCAAGACTATCTTCCTGTCTGTATATTCTTTCGCCACTTTAAACCACGCTCCCACATAACTCTCAAAGAGCCTGTTCATATCGAAAAGCAGCGCAAAGGCGACATCCCTTCCGCGATAGGGGCCGAAACTCTGCCCGAGCAGAAAGATGCGGCACCACGCCAGCACTTGCTCGTAGTGGGCCATCTGCCGGTCGAGTTTCACCTTTTTAAAATCGCTGCGGTGGTCGTGGCTCGTGCCAATATCGTCGAAAACGAAAAGAAACTCCCGAATCCTCTGCTGATTGACGCTCGATCGGGAGCGTTTGTAGAGTGTTTGCAGGGTCGTTTTGATGAGCCGGTTTTCGACCCTGTCGCTCAAAAACTCATCGTACGCGACATAAAAGCGCTCTTTGTGGATAAAGTTGCGTTTGAGGTGTTCGCCGATTTTGAGTTTGCCTTTGAGGTATTTGAGATTCTCTTCGCGGCTGATGTAGTCGCTTTTGATGCCCCGGCGCACCAGATCGGCCACCGCTTCGAGAAACATCGAGACAAAGATCTCAAAAAGCGGCAGGCGCGTCGCTTTGAGCCGGGCTTTGTCCAGATGCCGGAACGGCGATTTTTTCAGCGTGCGCAGCATGCGCAAAAGGATCTCCCTGGCTCCCTCGATATCGTTTTCCAGATCGGCGATCTTGGGGAGAATCTCGATCGTCGTGCCGTCGTGAAACTGGACCAGCCCCACATAGTTTTTCGCCCGCAGCGCCTTTTTGCCATGGACTTTAGCGGGCTGGAAAAAGTGCTGGGCGTCTGCGTTGGCGAAATAGAAATTTTCGAGGGCTTCAAAAAGTTTGGGCGGCAGGGCGATGTTGCCGTTCTCCTCTTTTTTTGGCTCTTTTACGTCACTTCTGTAGATCGCCTTGTACTCGACGAGATTAAGGTTGCTTGGTTTCATTGTCTGATGTTTGACCGGTTTTTCTGGCTCTTTCGGGATCGTAGATGCCGATATAACTTTCCGATTTCTTGAAAGCCTTCTCATTGAGCGTATAGATCTTCTTCTCTTCGTTAATCATCCCATCAAAACCCTCGCTCTCGATGTTGCCAAACAGATCCTTCGCATTTTTCTCTTTTGAAACCTGAATGAACCGAAAATCCTCATCTTTCTGATTATCGCCCAGCATCAGCCTTATCTTCTCCCAGTCGTCGTAGAAATACTCCTGCAACAGCGGGATAATTCGGTTTTTGAAAACTTGCCCGAGTTCATCGAACCGTTTTTCATCCCGTACTTTTTCCAAT
This sequence comes from Hydrogenimonas cancrithermarum, assembly GCF_030296055.1. Taxonomy (NCBI): domain Bacteria; kingdom Pseudomonadati; phylum Campylobacterota; class Epsilonproteobacteria; order Campylobacterales; family Hydrogenimonadaceae; genus Hydrogenimonas; species Hydrogenimonas cancrithermarum. Next base: position 2,228,459 of record NZ_AP027370.1, on the reverse strand, counting down.
CCCATGAAATAGGCATGGCCGATGGTATGGTCCCGGTCGTACAGGTATTCGATCCGGTCGTTGATCGTTTTCAACATCTCTTTCAGATCGATCATTTCTCTATCTTTATCTTTTGCAACTTCTATCTTGCCGAGAAGTTCTGGATAGGGCATCATCTCCTCAAAAACGAACCGGCGCCGCAGCGCCGTATCCATCAATGCAATGCTTCTGTCCGCCGTGTTCATCGTCCCGATGATGTAAAGGTTCGAAGGCACCCCGAACGGTTCACTGTGATCACCGCTGTACGGCAAGGCTACCTTCATCGCTTCGTCGGCGCCGAGCCGTTTGTCCTCTTCAATCAGTGTAATAAGTTCACCGAAGATTTTGGATATGTTACCGCGGTTGATTTCGTCGATGATGAGGACATAGTTTTTTTCAGCATTAAATAACTTTTTAATGTCAATAGTGTTATTTTTAATTAAAGTCCCTCTGCCTAACCGTTGCTTACCTTCGTATAGCAAATCATCAACTTTTAAATCGATATTTTTTGCCAACCATTCAACTTCTCTGAATTGTTCATAACCTTTCATAAAATCTGGACAATTATTGGATAACACATTATATGTATGTTTAACTTTTGCAATTCCAGTGATTGTTTTTAAATCATCACCGGCAATCAGCACAATATCGTTCTCTTTCAGTTCATTGATAAATCTTGAAGTTTTATTTGCATCTTCTTCTTTACAATTTTTATTAATTTTTTTCATTTCTTCTAAAATTTCAGAACTATTTTTACCTTCAAACTTGATATTTGAAACACAAAAACCCAAAGCTATTATGTTATTTTCAAAACAGTATTCTCTAATCTGTTTTGCTTTTTCCGTTCCAGCTTCACCTAATGACATTTTCCAAACAGTTTGGTTAGGATCATCAAGTTCAATATTCTGTTCTATTTCAGCTTTCAAAGATGCTTTTTTGCAAAGTTTCTTAAAAATTCCATCTTCAACTTTATATTCAATCTGTTTATTCACAGTTTTAGCTTTTAATCCTTCTATGAATTCTTCATATCCATAACTTTGATGGAACGTTACAAACTTTATTTGACCTTGTGCTTTATAGTATTCAAAAACTTTTTTATATTTTTCTCTTTTATTTTTAAGACGTTTAATTTCACTATCTATATTTTGATCTTCGTCTATGTACTTATCCAATCCTTCTTTATCACAATCACAATTGTAAATAATCTCTAAAGCTTTATTAATCGTATGATACGTTTTACCAGTGCCTGGAGGTCCATAGAAAATTATATTTTTTAATGGATAAGACTTATTGGAAGGCTCTTCGATCATGTTTTTTATTCCTTCTTTTTCAGGTTCAATCAATCCAAATAAATATTGAATGATGACAGGTTCATATGATGTATAAGTGTAAGCTTCATTCTCATATAAAACTCTCATTAATTTTTCTTTGGAAACAGACATATCGGTTTCGCCGTTCAATGCAGACACATAAAAAGATTTGTTTGAATTTGCTTTGAGTTTAAATTTTGCCCCTGTTACTGTCTTTAAAATTATAGGACCAGAGATTAGACTTTGAATTATTGTGTCATATTTTTTTTCAAGTTCCTCTTTCGACATTGGATATTTTTTTTCCAAAAAATCCCGATATTTTTTCAGTGCAGCTGTGAAGCCAGAATAAAGATCTGTTTTATTTTTATACTTATCGTTTTGATTTCTAATCTTTTCAAATTCCTCTTTTAAAAAATTGGCATCATTCTGTTTATGTTTAAGAAAATCATCAAGAACTTCTTCCACATTTCGATTGCTGTATCGTTCAGTTTGCAATAGAACATTCAAACCATCCCGAAGATAAGACTTATAGTGTGATATTGATGTTGTGGGAATAGCTACATTTTTACAATACCGATCAAAGCCATCAAAATCCAATTCTTTTTCTCTTGTGTTCAAATTTCATCCTTCATTTAATTTGCTTAAATTCTCATGCACATATTCAATAAATTTTTCTCTTTGTCTGCCGATGCTAATTTCATCTTCATAAAAATTGCCACTTCCAATCAACCAAAACACTTTATCTACATGGTAAGCAGTTTTGTCGACATGCTTTGCCACTCGAGCAATATCTTTCAAAACTTTATAATCATCTTGTGTAGTCGATAAGCCTGTTTCAACAAAAATCTTTTTAATATGGATATCCGGTTTTCCGAAGTCCAAATATCCAATCTCTTTCAAAAAATCACATGCCAATGCAAAGCCAAGACCGTATATTTCTTTTGACAAAATAAGCGGCAAAGCAGCTCTCGATCTTTCGTCACTATCAAAAAAATCCACCCATTTTTTGAAATCATCCAAATCTTTAAATTGCAAAAGAAAATCTTTAGCGGAAAAAAGAGATCTTGCATATCTATTCCAGAGAGATTTGGAATTCCTTTTATGTTCTTCCACATTCATTTTTGATTTGGGATTTAAGTTCATAAAAATAGCATCAAGCAATTCATCGCTGTTTTTATACTGATCAAGTGAATGGAGTGAAGGCAAAAACTGCTTAAGTTTCTCTATACCATCAGAGCGGTCTATTGATTTTCCAATAACATTCGCTTTCATATTCGCATTTTGCAAGGAATCGAGTAGCCTGTGAAAAACATCATTGATATTCTTGACTTCAACATCGGAAGAATTTAAATACTTCTCCAATCTCTCTTCATTGACTTGATCAAATTCCAATAGAAACCTGTATGCCAGTTCATAAACTCTTCTATCCCGCTCTTCCTGTCTCATTTATTGCCTTTCAATCTCATCAGTCCTTCCAACCCGCCCATCCGAAGCCCGACACCGTTCTCGTCATCCACTTCATTTTCTACAGGATTGATACGGATCAGCGTCGCTTTCATGTAGTTTTTGGCCAAGGCATTGCCGAAACTTCTAATCGTCGCGATTTTCGTTCCCGCTCCGATCTCGATGATGACCAGTTTTTTCGAATTTTTCAAAACATTTTTAAACCATACATTGTAACGCATCTCCTGCCTATTGGTACGCCTGCTTTTCCAGTACCAGTCGCCGAACATCAGGATATTCGGCCGGGCCACGCCACCGCAGTCGGGGCAAAGGGGGATATTCAGCGCTTCGAACCGTGTCATGTCGACCTCTACGTCAATACCCTCGGCCGGCCAGATACGCCCCCGGCAGTTTCGGGCACACTGCAGATGGTGGATCGAACCATGAATCTCCACAATCTTCTTTTCGTCGAACCCGGCTTTTTGGAACTGCCCATCGACATTGGAGGTATAGATGAAATAATCACCCTCTTTCCGGTTGACCAGGTCGAGCAGTATTTCAAACCCCTCGTGGGGCGTCGTATCTCTGTAAAGATGCAGACGATGGCCGTAGAACGCCCATGCAAACTGCGAGTCGGTCTCGAACCAGTGGGGAGATGCCATTTCGGAAAAACTCAATCCCAGTTTTCTGACAGGCGGATACGCTTTCCAGAACCCCTCTTTGCCCCTGAAGTCCGGCAATCCGCTGTCTACGCCCATGCCCGCACCGGCCGTTATCAGTACGGCATCGGCCTCCTTTACGATCTCTCTGGCTCTTGCTATATCATCGTACATATCATACTCCTGTTTTCTTTTTTCATACCAAAAACCCCATCGTGCCGCTTTGTGCTTCTTCTTTCACCGCGCACTCCTCCGCCAACCGTTCGACAAAATCCCAAGCCGTTTCGATGGGGCGGAACCGGTGCTGCCGCATGACGGCGGCGAAATCGCCGGGCGTGAGGTTCTTCAGGCTTTTGACCGAAACGATGCTTTCGTTCGTATCGGCTTTCAGGCCAATCTGTAAACAGGTACGCTGGAACATCGCCGCTGCCTGGGTAGGGCGCAGGTAGCCGAAACGCAGCTTCAGATCGAAGCGTCTGAGCGATGCCTGGTCGAGATTTCCCATCAGGTTGGTGGTGGCGATGAAAACCCCCTCGAAACTTTCCATCTGTGTCAACAGTTCGTTGACCTGTGTGATTTCCCAGCTTCGCTGCGCCTCTCTTCTGTCCTGCAAAAAGCCGTCGACCTCGTCGAAGAGCAGCACGGCATTTTCGCGTTCGGCCTCTTCGAACGCGGCGGCAATGTTTTTCTCGGTGCCACCGACAAACATGCTGAGCAGATCGCTCCCTTTTTTGACCAGAAGCGGTGCGTCGAGCCGTTTGGCGATCCACCTGCCGAATGCGCTCTTTCCCGTACCGGGAGGGCCGTAGAGGCATAGTCTGGCGTTTTGGTGCCGGAGTATGCCTTCCGCGATGGCGCTCAGCTCCTCTTTCGTATTGACGAGCGTGGGGTCATAGTCGTTTTCATTGAAACTTCCGGGTTTGCCAAGCGCGTTGAAACCTTGCGCTTTGAGCGTGGCGGAGATGAGCATCGTCGCACTCTTTTGCGCCGTTTCACGGTCGAAACCGACACGTTCGACCACTTTGGCGGCACGTGTGAGGATGGCTGGGGCGACGTGAGGGTGTTCGGCGATGGTTTCGACGACACCCGGTTCGAGTCTGTCGCCAAAATTGGCCCGAACAATCTCCGCACGTTTCGATTTCGGAGGAATGGGCATTTCGACAATCATATCGAAACGGCGAATCGTGGCATTGTCGATGGAACCGACACTGTTCGTGATCCAGAGGGTGGGCACCATGGATCTCTCCAGCATCCGGTTCATCCACCCTTTGTTTTCCTGTCTCGGTTTTTTGCCGAACAGAAAAAAAGGGAGCTCCTCTTCGGATATATCCTCCATCTCGTCGAACATGAGCAGCACCGGCTTTTTGCCGAAGAGATACTGCGCACTTTTAAAGGCGTTGATGCGCTGCCGTCCGCTGATCGGCTCGTCATCGTCGTCGGCGTAACTCACTTCGAACAGCTGCAGCGACAGTTCATGGGCGATCGCTTTGGCGAGTTCCGTCTTTCCGGTACCCGGAGGGCCGTAGAGAAGAATATTGGTACCCCGCAACCGGTTGCGAACGGCATGGCGGAGGTAGGGCAGAATGGTATCGATCTCTTTTTGCATGTAGCTGTAATCGCTCAGATGCAACGTGCCGGGCTCGCAAAGACGCACCGCCTCTTTGAAAAGTTCGTAAATGTCGCCGCCTTCGTAGTTCATCATCATGTCGGCGAAACTTGTGGAAAGCAGGTCGAGCTTGCCTTTTAAATTTCTGGCCCCGTTACGATCGATCGTCACGAGTCCCGAACGGTGCAAGATGGCTTTTGGGGAAAAAGCCTCCCTGATCCGGCCCAAAGGATGGCCGAGAATCGTGGCCAGTACCCTCACGAGGCGGGAGCTGTTCATCGTATCGAGCAGGTCCTCGAGATCTTCGAGATCCTGGGAATCGTGCAGCAAGACGGAAAATTTGAGAATATCCGCTTCGATATCGTTCAGTTCGATGATCTCCCTGATCTTTTCGACATTACGTTCGAGAATCTTTGGATAAAAGATATGCGGACCCTTTTTCACGATCTCGTCGCAGCGCTGTTTCACAGCGACGATGACGCCATCCCTGTCGTCGTAGCATCGATCTTCGAGGTGGCTCAGGCCAAGAAGTTGCGCAACGGAATCTTTCGCGAAACCGTTGTTGTAGACCAGTCTGGATGCCAGATTGAAGCTTTTGATGATATGGCATACGATAAGCCGGACACGGGTGAGTTCTTCACTGTCGTGCTCGAGAGGGAAAGCATGGGCACTTTTGCGTCGGCGTCTTCTCACGGGCTTCTCCTTTTTCGGGATAAGGAGATTATGCCCCATAGTCATGACAACAGTGTGTCATGTGTCCATCATTCAACCTTTCAAATATAGACTATTTCCGACCTGACTGACTGGAAACCCTTCTCTTTCAATACCTGCACATACTTTTCAAGCTGCGCCGAATGGTCCCGGACATGTCCGGTTTTGAAATCGACGACGACCCACTCTTGTCCCTTTTCGTCGTAATAAAGGAGATCGATGCTGCCACGTACGGTTTCGGTTTCGATCGGGAACTCGAAATACTTCTCTTTGGCCCCGCATATCGTCGTGTAGATCGGGCTGTGCTTGAACGCCTCGATATGCGTTTCGATCTTTTCGATCGTTCCGGGATCGTCGATGGCGTATTCATCCAGCACTTTCCCGATCTGTGTTTCATGAAGCGTTTCGTGATAGAGCTCGATGATACGGTGAACGATGGTTCCGATGAGCGCCTGTTCGCTATCGTAGGTTTCATCGCTTTTAGAGGGTGTCGTATACTCTTTTTCCTCAAACGGCAACGCCTTCAAAGGCCGGGCACACTCGAACGTTCTCGTTATCGGCTTCTCTTTCGGCTTTTCGGATGTATCGTCCCACCATACCTTGACCCGGCACTCCGGCAATTCCAGTGTTTCGGGCATATCGGCAAAGCTCTCCACCCTCAGAGCCTGCGCGAGCATCTCGGCATATGAACTCTTTTCAAAAGGTTCGATGCCCGAAATAACCAGATCGTGTTCGGCACGGGTCAAAGCGACATACAAAAGTCGCTTTTTCTCTTCCATATGTTTGAGCCGATCGATATGCGAAAGCAATCGATACGAAAGCGGCGAATAATCGCCGAGTTTGAAACCCATCAATGTATGCTCCCTGCCTTCCGCATCCTTGAAACGGTTCTGTTTGATCCCTTCCGTATCGGTCTGTCGCGTCAGGCGCTTGGCGGTGTCGGCCAGTATCACCATCGGATAGGCCAGCCCTTTGGTGGAGTGAATGGAGCAAAGCTCGACACTCTCCAAACCCTCCGCACGAAAGAATGCCTCCTCTTTTTCCACATCGCTGAAAAAGATGTTTTCGCGCATCATCTCCACAAAGCGGCGCAGATCGTACCCGTACTCCGATTCGAAAAGAACCGCCTCGTGGATCAGGCTCTCGATGTTGGCCACCGCCTGCTCGAACCCTTCACCTCGAACCGCGTAAGCCAGGTAAGCACCGCTGTCGATGAAAAGACGGCGGATGCGTTCATGAAGGGAGAGCGGCATCGTTTCGTTCCATCGTCCAATCGCCTCGTAATCCTCCTTTTCAATCGCCTCGTATAGTTTGGCATCGTCTTGATGGACAATGTCGCTTTTCAGCGCCCCAGCGAAGACATAGCGGTCGAAATCGTCAAAATCGCTCTTTTGCGAAAGGATCTGCAGCGCATGCAGGACGAAGTAGATATCGCGAATCTCCGGTTTCTGCCAAAAGTTCTCGCCGGCGCTGACCTTGCATGCAACGCCGTAGCGATCCAGCGCTTTTTTGAGCTCGGGCATCTTCCCCCTGGCGTCGTAGAGAACGGCGATCGCGGGTTTTCGCACATCCATCAGCTTTTTAATGTGCCGATGATGCTTTCCATCCCGAATTTCCACAATGAAACGGGCGATGGTTTCGGCCTCTTTTTCAGCCGCACTTGTCTCATCCTCTTTCTCTGGCTTCTTCGTCAAAAGCAAGGTGACACTCCCCTGCTCTTCACTATGAGCGTCAAGCACCTGATGTTCAGCATAGAAGTCGGTGCGGACAGGCATATTTTTTGGAGGAGAGAAGATATGGAAGAAGAGCTCGTTGATAAAGGAGAGCACCGCTTTGTCGCTGCGATAATTGACGTTCATCGGCACAACCCTGCCTTTGAAGCGTTCCTCCAGTGCATTCTTGAAAACCTCGATCTCACCACCCTGGAAAGAGTAGATCGACTGCTTTTCGTCCCCGACGACAAAGAGATTGCTCTTTTGGGCGATGCGTCGCACGATGGACCACTGCAGAGCATTGGTATCCTGAAACTCATCCACCATCACGTAACGAAAGCCTGGATCGACCTTCCGAAGTACTTCGTCAGCTTTTTCGATGATAAGATCGAAGTCAACCTGCCCGTCTGCGGCAAGTTTTTCGTCATACCCGTTTTTTATGGCGTCAAGAAGCGTTTTGAACGTTTCGATCAGACCGGCGAACCGCTTCTCTTTCTCCCAATCGATGCGAAAGAGGTCCACCAATCCACTGTAACGATCACGAAGCGTGCGGAGATTTGGATATTTCTCTTTGATCTCCTTTTTTCGATAGTCGAACTTTACACCAACCCGTTCCTCTATGTCCAAAAAGGGGAACGCTTCAAACCGTGCGAAACTCTCCACCCACTTTCCAAGCGATGCAGCATCCAGGCCGTTTTCGGAAAATTCCTCCATCGCCGCCGCCAGCGTCCCATCCTCTTCGGGCAGATTGAAGTCTTTAAGCAGTGAAGCGATGCCATTCGAATCGATTCTGAAATGCCGCATATTCTTTCGAAACCGCTGATCGAAAACATAGCGCCGGATAATCTCCCGGGATTTGAACAAAGAGACGTGACGGCTGATCTCGAGTACCGATTTTTTATGGGCGTCATCGTTGATCGTCTCATAAAAGGCCTCTTCGAATTTCGCTTCACGCTCATCTTCGGGCACGACGGTCAGCGTCCCGTCGATTCCGACATAATCGCCGTAGCGTTTCAGTACACGAAGACAAAATCCATGAAACGTAGTCACGATGGCCTCGTCCATGCGTTCGAGCGCCTGTTGGAGACGACTCCGTACATACTCTCTTAGCGGTCCATTCAGGCTTTCGAAGGCTCGGGAAACGGAGTCGTAGTCGCCGTCTTTTCGATCCAGAGAATCGAAATGGAGCACCTTCGCCATCAGCGCGAATATGCGCTCTTTCATCTCCAGTGCCGCCGCTTCGGTGTAGGTGATGGTTACGATCTCGTGAAGATCGGCCGCTCTCTTTTCATGCCCTTCGACATATTGCTGCTGCCCGTCGGATTCGGTGAAAAAGTCGAACCCCAGCACGGCATTGATATACCGGCGCGAAAGGGTGTAGGTCTTGCCGCTTCCGGCACCGGCACTGATGGCGAAAGTATGCATGATGGTAAATCTGTTTTCTATCATTTTTCCACAACCCTCGCTCTTCGTTTGCAGATCTTTCCGAACTCGCACCAGCCGCACTGCTCCTCATTGCTGTCATCCCAGACGAAAGCCCCGGCTGCAATCCCCTCTTTGACCTCTTCGATACGGGCCTTGAGTGCAGCTTCGTACGTGTCGTCATACAACACGAAATGCTGGTTGCGCATCCGCGGCGGTTTGGGTATGTCATAGTTGGCCAGGGTCGCAAACTCGACCCATGGCTGGCCGTTGTCGGTTTTGAAACTTATGAGCGAGGCTTTGATCTTTTTCTCGGGATAAAGCCGTTTGGCGTAGTAGAGATAGAGCCCTAGCTGTAGATCCTTCAAACCCTCGATCTGCTCGATCTTTTTCGTGTCGATACCCTTCACCCGCTTGCTCTTGTAGTCGTGGATCAACACTTCGTCGTTGACATCGATGCGGTCGATGATGCCTTTGATGAAGGCAGCCTCTTCGCTATCGGTTATATCCAGATTTTTATCGAGAAGGAACCGTTTTTCCATCTCCGAATAGCGGAACTCTGCCAGCTCCTTGCGCATTTTCCTGGTATAGATGAGAAAGTTTTTCAACACTCCGGGATTATCCACCGATTCTCCAAGGCCTCGAACAAGGCCGTCAAAGAAAATGTCGTAATAGATATTGGGCTCGATCTGCTCTTCTTCGAGTATACTTTCGTAAGCCTGTTTGGCAAATTCCTTCATCGCCTCTTCCGCGGCACCATTATCGTCCGGATCGATCTCTCCTCGTTTTACCGCTTTGGCGTAGAGCTCGAAACAAAGATGCATAATGCGTCCCTGTGTCGTCGCTTCCATCGCCTCCTCTTCTTTCATCGGCGGTTGAAGCTGCAGTATGTAACTGTAAAAATAGCGGCGGGGACAGCCAAGGTAGCGGTTGATGCGGCTGGCACTCAGATGCTCCGCTTCGAAACTTCCCACACCCGCTCCGTCGTAGCGGGTCGGTGTATCGTTTTGAACGTCGGACAAAAACGCTTCCGCTTCCGGTAGGCAGATACGGCGGCCGTATCCTATCTGTTCGATATCGCTCAGAACCTTGGGATCGAACGGTTCCAAAAGATCATCGACGATCATCGAACGGGAAAGTTTCATCTTTCCCCGACGGCCTGCATGGACGACATAGAGGTTTTCGGCGATCTCTTTCATCAGCGCATAGTGCGCGCGGCTCGTGGCATAGAGGGAGTTGGTGAAGAGATATCTCCGCTCCTCTTCATTCGTGTAAAAAACACCCTCCTCTTTCTTGGGCGGAAACTGCTCCATGTCGGCCCCTACGAAGATAAGATGGCCAAGATCGTGCAGATCGAAAATCTGGTTGGTCTCCAGCAGCTCGATACCGTTTCGTCCCGCATCTTTGACATAGGCCGCTGCGGCAAGCTTTTCGAATATCGCTTTTTTCTCTGTCGCTATACCTGTTTTTTCAAGCCGTTTCGCAATGATTCGGGCCTGCTCCATCAGCTGTTTTTGCGTTCTTTTCGCCTGACGAAGCAGCGGATGTTCCCCTTTTCCAGCTATCGGCAGCAGTGCTTTAAGAGGCGTTCCACGCCGGCTGTATCCCACTAGCCCAAGTTCCGGCAGGAGCGTTTCAAAGAGGGGAAAGTACGTCTCGACGGAACTTGCAACGATCTTGATATCCTCCGGCGCCACTCCATTTCGTTCGATCAGCTCCCTGGCAGTTTTCAGTGCCATACGCATTTCGTCGAAACGGTCGAATGCCTCGATGCCATAAAGTCGGGCGTTTTTGAGTGTCGGTGGCGAGCTAAAAGTCTGCGACGATTTCGCAAGCTGTTCATAGGCCATCTCCTGCCGCCTGGACTCGAAAAGCCGGATGCCATGGAGAGTGAAGTCGTCCAGCATCAGGCGGGCGGTGTCGACCTCTTCGATATGTTCGAGAAAAAATCCTTCGATATCCCCCATATCCGCCAGACCATGTTCGTCGAGGAAACGATTGTAGCTTTCAAAAAGCCTCTCCAGCTCTTTTTTCTTCTCTTCGGTATAAAAGAAAGCACCGACTCCGGCATCGTTTCGTTTACAGCGAATGAAAAAGGCGGCCATCTGCCGAAGGGTGTCGCTGTCGGGGTTTTGTATGTAGGCAAAATGTTTCGAACCGTTTTGTCTCAGCAAGTGAAAGAGAATATAGGCCGCCTCTTCGGGCACGATGGCACGCTGAAGGCTTCTCTTTTCGAAAAAATCACGAATGAAACGTCCAAGTGTAACACTAAGAAGTGGGCCGCTCTTTTCGGCGGCTTTCGCACGATGGCGGGAGAATGTGATGAAGGTGGGTATCGTCATCGCTATACTTTATTTTTAAATAGTATATTCTATTTTTATTAAAAGGAGAGGTGGTATCAAGCACAAACGACACCCGATGCCTCTTTGAGCGGAAACGACAGAATCCATCAATGCCTGAAGATCGAAGTGAAATCTTCCTGCTCCCTCCCTTTGCACAGTCGTTTCCCTATCTGGTACCCCAGCTCTCTATACGCTTCGAACTGCATTTCATCGAAAAACTGATCGGTGGTTGTCTGGTCCGGAAAATTCGGGTTGGTTCTGCGGTAACTGTAGATATCTTCCGGCAACCCCTCGACGATGGTCGTTTTCACATAGATCAGATCTCCGACTTTTCCGTCATTGTATGTGATGGTGCCGTAGACAAAAGCCGTATCGGATATCTTCTCCTCGCCTAAGGGCCTCAAAGGCTCGGTGTCGATAGTGATTTGCGCCCCGAAATCGACTCTGGCGAGCTCTATCGCCTTCGCGAGATCCCCAAACGTGAAATCCGGGTCTTTACCTGCATCTGAAACAATGATATAGCGGCATTTTCTCCGAATCAACTCATAAACGCCCAGGTTTTCGAAATGGCCCCCATCCGCAAGGTGGATATAGGTTTCGTTTTCGTTCAACCCACTGCCGAACAGCTCTTTGAAAATGGAGATATAGTAACTCCAACCGATCCGTTCCACACCGTCTATTTTTCTGGGGTTCTCTATCCAATAGCCCAGTCTGGCGTTGAGAAGAGACATGACAAACGAAATAGGCTTGGAGCGTGTAGCGTAGGTGTTTGGGTCGACGGCGGCACCCGAGATGGCGAACGCCGTTGCAAGATTCATCCCACCACTGGCGTATCGGTCGGTCGGCCTGTAACCCGTCACGTCGGAACCGCAAAAGAGTGGGGACAAAATAAAATTATCCCCGCCGCGTTCACGCTGTCTGGTTCTTTTGGAGCCGACCATATTGACGTTGGTGTTGATGATGTGATAGGGAGTCTTTGCGGGTTTCATATCTTTCAAATAGAATTTATCGGCTTTTTCGACCTCGACATCGACCACATTCCACGGAAAGTAGGCTTCCATCAACCGGTTTCTGTAAAAACGATGCATACTGACATAATTGATTTTCGTATAAGCGGCGAACAGTGCGGAAATGGGCAACAAAAGAAGCAAGAGCATTCCGATTCCGAAACTCGCCACCGTCCCATCCAGCAGAAATCCGGTACTCACTCCAATGGAAACGGCCAGCAAAATCACTGAAGCGGCACAGGCCGTTTTGATCGAATTTTTGAATATTTTCGGCATGATGAAAATAAGACCGGAAAAAGAGAGCGACACAGACAAGGGAAGCAACAATCCCGTACCCACCGAACTGAGCCAGAAAAGATGATAGGCCCATATGAGAGCGCCGTAAAGCATGAGTCCAACCCCTGCGGACAACAAAAACGACATCGCGCCCTTCGGTTGGCTCTCTTCGGTTTTACTCTTGCTGTAAGCCGTTATAAAAGAAGCGAGCCCTGCGCCGAGCGTGGAGAGAGAAACGGTGTCGATCCAATCTTTCAGATGCATGTTCAAGAAATCGTGCAGCCATGGAATCGAACCTACCGCAAGCATCAAAACGGCGGACATCAAAAAATTTCCCGCTCTTTTTCGCTGTAGCCTCTGTTGGTAAAAATTTGGCCTTTCGTCCCTTACAGTATCCAGAGCGTACAATGCGATTTTGGCAACGTAAACAAGAAGCAGGAGTGCGCCTACATATGCAAAAACATGATATGGCGAAGTGATATACAAGAGATAAACGGCCAGAAGAAAAATCGGAACGAGAATGAGCACGTTGATCAGCACCGATCCCATAAAAGCGCCTATAAGACTCCATAGATTCAGGCCATGCCCCGGATTGAGATAATTGCCGTGATCCCGCAGCCATGAAAGAATTTTACCGCCCATTCCATCGTGGTCTTTTCGTTTCGCCCCGAACGGGTATTCCAGCTCCGGCTTCACATATTTCAGCCAGGTTTGGGATGAACCGATATACCCACCCCCCGAAACGGTCGAGAGATAGTCGACGCTTTTGAATATATCGTATCGCTGGAGTGTTTGCAGCAGCCCAAGGTTGAACGTCGCTGAACGAATCCCTCCGCCGGATAGCGCAAGTCCGAAAGCGTCATGGGAAGGGTCGTCGCGCTCATGGTCGTCTGCGAGTTCCCGTCTCTTTTCGATCCACTCCGATTCCCGATCGAGAATGAATCGGTAATAGACCTTCTTGAAAAGAAGATCGTGAATCTCTTCCAATACATCGTCCATCGTTTCGGGTTTCATCGAGGTTTCGCTTTTCAGCTTTCGTCTCGTTTCATCGAGTATGCGGAACGCGCCGCTCCTGAACGCTTCGGGATCGTTCCAGTGAAAATCATCCAAAAAACCGGTACATATTTCATGTAAACCATCCATTTTCGCGGTTTCGCTATATGACTCGAAAATGACGAACAGCCCATTGCTTATATCTTCTTTCATAAATCTGGTTTCATCTCTCATCTCGATCCTTTAACGAATTTTCTGCCATACGGATGCAACATCGGCATCGTAGAAATAGCGCAGCCCCAACGAATTCGAACTTCTATCGAATATAAACCGCGTAGCGACCTCTCCAAGATCCACCCAATCGGGATCGTTCGACCTGTTGACTTTCAAGAACCACTGCCCTTGCCTTTTGACAAAATATCCCTCGTACATGAAAATCAGCACGTTACCCCACTCATCTACCACCTGATATTTTGCACTGAAAGGATATGAACCGTTCTGTAAATTCCCTATGGCCAATTGGCCGTTGACGGGTATCGTCATGCCGTTTTCGATATACGAAACGAGTTGATACGTACCCAGGAAAGGGGCTTTAACAGGTGTGCTTCTTCTTTCACCATGCTCTTTTATTTCAGGTTTCGGGGCGACACTCTTTGGCTGTGCCCGACTTTTCGGTGTTTCATCTACCTCGGTTTTCTTCAATGGAGAGGGTGTTTCCTCGACTTTCTGCGTTAGGTTGCCGGGTCTGGATTCCACCGAAGGCTCTTTTTTGTTCAATGTCATAGGTGCGACCAGCAGAAAGACTCCAAAAACTATGAGTATGAGCGATGGATTTTTCACATCCATCTTGATACCGAACCCCTCGACATGGTTCTCGTTGTTGGAATATCTTCCGGTTATAAAAAGAATCAAGCCCATCACGATCAACAATATACCGACCAGCATGATAATGATTTCATAATTGTTTTTAAGCAGCTCAAGCATCTTGACTCCTTTTGATTTTCGTACAACAACATATTTTAATCAAATCTTGCTTTTATTTTTTACAATTCAGATAAAATATTAGATAAAAACAGATCGGGTTTCCTATCCATTTCGTTTCACATCTACAAGTCTACAGACAAAAAATTTCATTTCTGTTGCATCGCATCATTTTATGAAGTCGGACTCGAAACATTTTTATCGCACTGCCCTTTTTAAAAAATGAAATCCCGATGCAACTTTCTTTCACTATAATTGGTTATTGAAATCTGTTCAGGAGTCTCTTATGGCAAAAGTGAAATATAGTGCCGGTCTGGCGGAAGAGTATGAAAACCTATACAGGGAGTGTGTCGCGACAAGATCCCGTTTCGACGAAATCGATCGGCTCGTCGACAATATTTTGAATCACAAAAACCGTTATGTAAATGTAGCGACGGAAGTAGGAGCGCCATGGTATTTCATAGCGGCGATTCACACCATGGAGAGCAGCCAGGATTTCACGAAACATCTGCACAACGGTGACCCTCTCACCGATAGAACCAAACACGTACCCGCCGGAAGGCCGAAACAGGGTACGCCGCCATTTACTTGGGAAGAGAGTGCCGTCGATGCGATGAAAATGCGGGGAGTCGACAAAGTTCCACAATGGCCGCTTCCTCGACTCCTCTACGAACTCGAAGGCTACAACGGTTGGGGCTACCGCCTCTATCACCCCCATGTCCTCTCACCCTATCTCTGGTCGTGGTCGAACCACTATACCAGCGGAAAATATATCGCCGACGGCCGATGGTCCGACACCGCCAAATCGAGACAGTGCGGCTCCGCCGTACTGCTTCACCGGATGGAAGAACGCGGAGAGATAGAACTGGCCGAAATAACCGAACCGCTCTTTATCTATAGCGATCACCCCATCCCGGAAGCGGAAAAGCTCCAACGCTTTCTCAACAAATTCCCGGGTATCGCCCTAAGAGTGGATGGATGGCCGGGGAAAAGAACTTCGGATGCAGTCAAGAGACTTTTCGGTTTCTATTTGAAAAACGATCCGAGAAGAGATGATTAGATATCTCTTCTTCATACTCCCGCTGATAGTATTGGCCGGGTGTCAACAACCATCGTTGAAAGCGGAAACCCATGAGGCTCCCTCCTCTTTTGCGATTGTCAAAGGCAACGGCCTGCTGATGGTGAAAACGGGAGAAAAAAGCTGTATGCTTGCGGACGACGCCATCGATTACGAAGTCTACCCCTCTCCCAACGGCGATGCGCTCGCCGTCGAAACGCTGATGATGTCCAACCTGCAAATCGTCAGGCTCTACCGGAAAACGCCCAAGGGATGCTTTCGGCGAATCTCCCCTCCATTTGCCGTCCAACTTTGGAATCGGGTACGCGAAACAACGGGATATTCGATCGAAGATATCGAACATCCCCGTATGAAGTTTCTGAAATGGATCTCCACAAACAAACTCGAAGTGGAAATCATGGGCGAATCCGACCGTGGGAACATCGATCTCAACGTTACATACTCGCTACAACCATTTTGAAAATCGATGTTTAGGCCCAAAATGCAGACACTACCGTCTTCAATACACAGAATGGGGGTTTATGGCCGACTCGTTTCCATAACGAAGGATCTAAGCTCTAAAATGCCAATCTCTATTTTTTCTCTTCTTCTCTATCAAAAGATCCGATTTTGAACGGAGTTTTTTTGGGGTTTTGAACTTTTTGAGACGCTTCATGTAGGGGTCGTTTTCCAACACCGCCTCGTTCGATCTCTTCTCTTTCGAAGCGCTCTTTCTGCCAAATCCAAATTTGAAGATCGACCAAACGACCATACCGCTGAAAAAGAGTACGGCGATCCATTTCATCAGAAGGTATTTGCCGATATTTCCGGTCTCTTTGGATACGACCGAAAATTCCACCATGTCCTGGTACACCGCATCGGCGACATAGATACCGATCAACCCGATGAGAAGAAATATGAGATATCGGATATTCCGTTTGAAAAAGAGGCTCAATGCGGCCCATTTCAAATAGTGGTACATCGTTATATCCAGGAGATCCCAAGGAGCGCCAACAACGCGATGAGCCCTTTGCTTTTGTACTCACCGATCAGCTTATCCTCTTCGTCGGCGATGATGATCTCGATCTCCTCGTCACTCAACGTCTCGATATCCACCCTGCTTTCCACCAGTCTGGCACGCGTCCGAAGGAGAGCTTTTTCTCTAAGGCGCAGATAGAATTTCTCCCGACTCTTTTGCGGAAGACGTTTGATCTTTTCTAGAATAATATTATCTTTCATATCTCTATTTTATCATAGCAATCATAGCATCGCATGAGCGCTCTTTAAAGACTCCAAGTGAAATGAAATATGAAAAACGTGTTATTTTCCGATTCGCTCCGGCATCTTAAAAGCGTTACCCGCACTCCCTTACGCTTTAGCGAGAGCCTATATACATAACTCGCCGTTTTTTTTCTCTCATCTTTTCCAAAGATTCCGGTTTTACGATATCGCTACCATAAAACTGATCGCCGTTTTTCCCTTTTAGACGCCTTTTCACAAACATCTTTTTTGGTTTTACCGTGCCGTTTGCATAGCACTCGTAGCCGTTCAACTCCATTGCCTCCTCCTTTTAGAGACCATTGAATGCGGGTAGCGCCATTGAGGTATACATGTATGAAAAAATAACACAAAGGTATACCACCTTTATTATACAATATGATTTGGAATTTTTTGTCAACCCGCTAATCCTTTGAAAATCTGGCCGGCCGCTCTTTCCTTAAAAGGTGGAGTGTCTCGTCGAAAACATAGACGATCGGTTCGCCGGTCGGTATCTCCACTTCGACGATCTCCGCCGGTGTCAGATGCTCGATCGCCATCACCAATGCACGCAACGAGTTTCCGTGTGCACTGACGAGGAGATCCTTCCCGCGTGCAAGCTCCGGCGCAATCGCTTCTGCGAAGTAGTTTAGCACTCTTTTACGCGTCGCTTTGAGCGATTCGCCGCGTGGTAGTGACGAAGGATCGAGTTTTCGGTACTTCGGATCGTTTTCAGCGAGACGCGGATCGCCGTCTTGCAGCGGAGGCGGAGAGGTGTCGTAACCTCTTCGAACCGCCATGAACATCTCATCTCCCACCTCTTTTCTTATCGCATCTTTGTTGTGGCACTGCCATGCACCGTAGTGACGTTCGTTGAGCTTCCAACTCTTGATGCAGTCGATCTGCTCCCACTCCATCTCTTTCAGTGCCAACTGTGCCGTGTGAATCGCACGTTTGAGCCATGATGTGAAGCAGATGTCGGGGAGCAGATCGTGTTTCAGCAAGATCTCTCCTGCACGTTTCGCCTCTTCGATCCCCTCTTCGCTCAAATCGACGTCGGTCCAGCCGGTAAAGAGATTCTCTTTGTTGTAGAGGCTCTGGCCGTGACGCAGAAGAATCAGTCGTCCCATGATAGACACCTTTTTGAAATCGGCAGGTAAAACTTCGACAGATAATCCTTCATCATACGCCTTGCGCTGAAATTCGGCGCGACACTCTTCATCGCCTCTTTCATCATCCTAATCCATCCAATGGGAAGATTATTCTCGTCGAGTATGTAAAAAAGCGGAACGATCTTCTCTTCTATCGTATCGTAAAGCGCCGCGGCATCCGAATCGTCGCTCGAAACGTCGCCGCCGAAGGCCCAACCGTTTTGGCCGCTAAATCCTTCGGGCCACCATCCGTCGAGTGTCGAGCAGTGCAATGTGCCGTTGATACTCGCTTTCATTCCGCTCGTACCGCACGCCTCCATCGGGATGAGCGGATTGTTGAGCCAGACATCGCATCCGCGTACCAAATATTTCGCCACATTCTCCCCATAATCCTCCACGAAGGCGATGCGCCCCCGAAAACGCGGATCCTGTGCCGTTTTGAAGATACGCTGCAAAATCTTCTTCCCGGGGTTGTCGGCCGGATGCGCTTTACCGGCAAAGACAATCTGCACGGGACGTGAAAAGTTGTTGATAATCTTCTCGAGCCGATCGAGGTCATGAAGTATCAGGTCTGGCCGTTTATACGCCGTCATCCGCCTCGCGAAGCCTATCGTCAACACATCGGGATCGAGCATCACCCCTTCCGCCATCGCGACGAGGGGATCGATTCCCTCGTCCGACCACTTCCTGCGCACCCGCTCACGAATGAAGTTGACCATTCGTACCTTGTACGTATAGTGAAGGTCCCAGATTTTCCTCTCATCCAACTCGTCGATTCGAAGCCAGATATCGGAAACATCCTGCATGTTGAGCCAGTTCTCGCCGAGTGTTTTATCCAGTTCGTCGGTCAGCTCATCTCCCAGCCAGGTAGATAAATGGACACCATTGGTCACATAGTCGATCGCCTCGGCCGCACGCTCTTCACTCTCGAAAAGGTTCCGCCAAATCTTGCGGGTGACATCGCAGTGTTTCTTGCTGACGGCATTGCGATATTCGCACATATTGAGTCCGAAAACCGTCATATTGAATCCCGCCTGTGGCTTGTCCGGATTCATCCCAAAACGCATGAACTCCTCCTTTTCCATTCCCAGGCGTTTCCAGTAACCGCTGAAATAGTGGCTCATAAGATCGAAACTGTATACATCGGTGGCAGCCTGAAGCGGTGTATGGGTCGTAAAAACAGAACTTTTCTTTACCCGTTCGATCGCATCGTCCAGTGTCATCCCTTCATTCTCGATAAACGCCCGAACCCGTTCGAAAAGAG
The DNA here is from genome assembly GCF_030296055.1 of Hydrogenimonas cancrithermarum. Taxonomy (NCBI): domain Bacteria; kingdom Pseudomonadati; phylum Campylobacterota; class Epsilonproteobacteria; order Campylobacterales; family Hydrogenimonadaceae; genus Hydrogenimonas; species Hydrogenimonas cancrithermarum. The sequence goes on along the minus strand of NZ_AP027370.1, from coordinate 2,209,250 downwards.
CGAAAGCCGGATGACCTTCGTTCAGATGCAAAATGGAGTATTCGATACCGAGCTCCTCGAGCACTCTGTAACCGCCGATTCCAAGCACAATCTGATGTCTCAGGCGCTGATTGATATCGGGAGCGTAGAGATGCGAAGAGATCTGCCGATCCCATGGGTCATTCTGTTCGATATCGGTATCGAGCAGATAGAGTGTGACACGCCCCACATTGATCTTCCACACCGCCGTATAGACGGGCGGATCGATGAAGGGGACCTGGATCGTCAAATGCTCCCCGTTCTCGTCGAGTACCCGCTCGATCGGCGCGGTATCTTTGTCGATCGATTCGTTGGCACCGTTCTGCCATCCATCACTACCGATGACCTGCCGCACGTAACCCTGGGGATACATGAACCCGATGCCAACCATCGGCAGTCCCATGTCACTCGACTCTTTCAGAATGTCACCGGCAAGAAACCCGAGACCTCCGGAATAGATGGGAACCGAATGGTGCAGGCCGTATTCGGCGCAGAAGTAGACGACGGGTAACGGCTCCTCTATCGAATAGAGTGTCTTGTCCTGCATATACTGATTGAAAAGCGCGTAGACATAACGGTATTCGCGCATGAAGCTTTCGTTCGAGGAGAGCGCGCGTATCTGTGACTCGGAAAGGGATCTGAGCAGTTTGATCGGATTCTGCTCGCTCTCTTTCCATAAATAACGATTCAAGAGTTTGAAAAGATTCTTTCCTCTCGGATTCCACGTCCACCATAGATTCAAAGCGATCTCACCGATCCCTTTCACTTCATCTGGAAGCTCCGGAATGACGATATTTGCCGATGGATCGTTTTGCATCATCGAGTTCTCCGAAAAAACGAAAAAGAGAGATGACCCGATCGAATCGTATTTTCAAACATACCAAACCTCCTTGATTGCAACCGATATCATGTATCGCCAGAAACATCGTCTGCAACACGGCATCGTGCGACTGGAAAGACGCCGAACGGAGCTGCAACTACATCCGGGATATTCAACCGTATGACACCATGCAGTACACAAAACCGATTTCCGACGATCGTTGACCACACTATTCCAACAACTGTCTAGCGATGCCCCGACGTCACTCTTTACCGGATTTGAGATAATTACCGAGCGTCATAAGGACGATACCATCGATAAAAAGGCTGATTCCGACAAACAGTCCCACCAGATAGAGAGAGCTGAACGGCCAGCCGACAAGAAAGATGAAAGAGAGGATCAACGAGAAAACGCCATTGACCAGCCAAAGCCACCATCCTTTCGCCGGTTTCATCGTAAATGCGAGTGCCGTGTTCCCAAACGCATCGAAGAGAAAATAGATCGCGAGCAGAAGGCCGACAGCAGCAATGCCCGGCAATGGTTTGACGATGATAAAAAGTGCGGTCGCAACGAGAATGAACGCTTTGAGCCATCCAAGCCAGTCGTTCTTGTCGGTCATCCAGGTAAAATAGCCGGACATCATACCGCCAAGAAGCAGCAACCAACCGACAAAAAAGATCGTCGCGAGTGACATCAACCCGGGAAAAAGAATCCCTATCAGGCCCAAAAGCATCATGACAATGCCCGCAACCTTCGCATTTTTGGCGACCTTCTGTCGTGTCTCCTCATCCATCTCAAGCCATATTTTCCACATCTACAATCCTTTCGGCATTAATTTTTGCCAACATCGTTTCTGCCACCTGTCACGTTTGATACAATTATATCCCAATCTTCACAATAGACCCTCTATTCGATCTTTCCAAGCCTCTTTTCAAGTTCCGGGACACTTCCCACCGTTCAAGGCCATACCAGGCCATCGCTTCGACATTATCTGCGCCTGCTGATCGATCGGGCTCAGTTTCCATTGTTTAAGCGGATCTTTTTTTCCGTGCTTCGAGCCGCCTTTCCTGCTCTTTCTTGCTGATATCCAGATAATATTTGAAAAAAATCATCTTCGAATACCTCAGCATCTGCTCGAAACTTCCAACCTCCTTCATAAAGAGTTTGTACTCTTTTGGAGTGCAAAACCCCATCACTCTTTCGATACCTGGCCGGTTGTACCAGCTGCCATTGAAAAAACGATTTCGCAACCATTGGGAAGGTGCGGAATACAGCGCTGGAAACACCACGACTTTTTGTCCCTGTCACTCGGTTTTCCAAGTGTTACGGCACGCGCCTCTCGCGGGCTCAAATACTCTATAAACCGCTTGATCGTGCCATCTTTGCCGGCAGCGTCGCGCCTTTAGAAAATAAGACAGACTTTGATCTCTTTTTTGTTCATTCACTTAAATCCACTCATTTAAAGGGTTTCGGGAGTAATAATGAAGTCGACATTTTCTAAATTACGAAAGTGGACGTTTCCCGCTCTCTTTCTGCAGAAAAAATATTCAAAGAAGTGAATCGATGTACGCTTCGACACTCATCTTCTTCTCATCGGCGGCGCGCTCGAGCTTTTCGAAGGTCTCAAACGGCAGATAGGTCACCATCCGTACATTCTCGCCATCCGCCCAGCGCATATCGTCGTAAATATCCTGCATTTCGATGCGTTTCTCTTTGGGAACAGGGGAGCGGATCGACTTGTATTCGACCAGTTCTCCGTTTTTATACACGCCGGAAATCTCGGCGAAGACCCAGTAGTACCCACGGTCTTTGCGCATATTTTTGACATATCCGCTCCAGTTTTCACCTTTTCGAATCGTCTCCCACAGATCTTTGAAGACCGATCTGGGCATATCGGGATGGCGAAGAATATTATGCGGCTTTCCAATCAGCTCCTCGGCACTGTAACCGGAGATTTTTGCGAAAGTTTCATTAACGTAGGTGATAACACCTTGCAGATCGGTTCGGGAAATGATGACCTCATCTTCAGGAACTTCCGTCTCGATGAACATATCGAATGTGATATCCATACTTACTCCTAAAAAGTAGTGTTCATGCATTATAACTTTTTTATGTTAAAGGAGATTTGATGCAGGTCAAAGGTTCAGGCGGCAGGAGAGCCACCCGTTATAGATAGTGGAGAGATCAGTGTGTCGAGACGAAATGCATCATATCGACGAGGCGGCAGCTGTAGCCCCATTCGTTGTCGTACCAGGCGATCACTTTGACGGTGTTTTCACCGACGACACGGGTCAGGTCCGGAACGTATGTACAGCTGTAGGACGAACCGATAAAGTCACTCGAAACGCGCTTGTCGTTGTCGATCTCGATGAGCCCCTTGAAGCTCTTCTCCGCCGCCTCTGCAAACGCTTCATTGACACTCTCGACACTCACCCCTTTTTTCAGGTTCACGGTCAAGTCGACGACAGAGACATCCGCAGTGGGTACACGCATCGCGAAGCCGTTCAGGTTGCCTTTGAGGTGTGGCATGACAAGACCGATCGCTTTGGCGGCGCCGGTGGATGTCGGAATCATATTCATCGCCGCGGCACGGGCACGGCGGAAATCTTTTTTATGTTTCACATCCAGAAGGTTCTGGTCGTTCGTATAGGAGTGGACCGTCGTCATCAAGCCGTTTTCGATACCGAATGCATCGTCTAGCACCTTGCAGACGGGGGCGAGTGCATTGGTCGTGCAGCTGGCATTGGAGACGATAGACTGACCGGCGTAGGTATCGGTGTTGATGTTCATGACAAAAGTGGGTGTATCGTCTTTGGCCGGTGCACTGAGAACAACCTTTTTGACACTCCCTTTCAGATGGTTCTGCGCCGTTTCCGTTGTCAGGAACACTCCGGTACACTCGGCGACCACATCGGCCCCGACCGAACCGAAATCGAGTTTGGTGATGTCCCGTTCGCTGAACATTTTTACCGGCTTGCCCGCAATCTCGATCGTCTCGTCATCGATCACTTTCGCGTCGATCCCTTTGTGTACGGTGTCGTATTTCAGAAGATACTCCAGCATCTCCGGTTTTGCCGTCGTATTGAGAGCGACCAGCTCCATATCGTCACGCTCCATCACTATCTTGATGACGCAGAGGCCGATTCGTCCCGTTCCGTTTACCGCTACTTTGACTGCCATTGATTCTCCTTTGAGATAAATATGTTTATAAAGATTATAACTTATGAACGCTTAAAACTGTTTCGGTTTGACGGGCGATTTCGAGCGCTTCGTCCGTTGGAATGACGAGTATCTTCACACCGCTTCCCTCCGTCGAGACGATATTCACATTTTTTCGGTTTTTTGTATCGTCGAGACAAATTCCCAGAGGCTCCAATCCTTCGCAAACCATTCGGCGGACCATGGCACTGTGTTCGCCTATCCCTCCCGTAAAAACAACCGCATCGACATTCCCGAGCAAAGCGGTATAGGCCCCGATATATTTTTTTATCCTTCGGGAAAAAATTTTCAATGCCGTCCGGGACGTTTTGTCGCCTGCTTTCGCCATCTTCTCTATGGTGCGTACATCATTGTGTCCGCATAAGCCTTTCAGACCGCTCTCCTTGTTGAGCAGCCTGTCCGCATCCATCCCCTCTTTTTGCATGAAAATCGGAATTTCCGGGTCGATATCGCCACTGCGCGTTCCCATCACAAGCCCTTCCAGCGGGGTAAACCCCATCGAGGTATCGACACTACGCCCCCGTTGGACAGCGCAGGCACTCGCACCGTTGCCCAGATGAAGCGTGATAAGATTGAGAGTTTCAGGCGCTCTTTTCAAATACTTCGCCGCCTCTTTCGCCACATACGCATGAGAGGTACCGTGAAATCCGTAGCGCCGTATTCCATATTTTTCATAGAGTGCCAAAGGAATGGCGTAAAGATAGGCTTCCTCTTCCATACTTTGATGAAACGCCGTATCGAACACCGCTACCTGCGGGATGTCGGGTATCAGCTTTCGCATCAGTTCTATACCCTGAAGATTGGCCGGATTATGAAGCGGTGCCAGCGGAATCAGTGCCCGGATCGCTTCGACGACGCGCTCGTCTATCTGTACGGGTTCGACAAACTTTTCACCGCCGTGGACCACACGATGGCCGACAGCATCGAGCTCATCGAACGCACGGATTTCACCATGCCCCGCCAGTTCTCTTTCAATTTCAAAGAGTGCGGTACGATGGTCTTTGGGGCCGTTTGGTTCACCGATATGCTCGATATTCCCTTCGACCCTCTTTCCCAGGTTCTCATAGAGGGCATATTTGAGTGAAGAACTGCCGGCGTTTAGAACCAGAATCTTCATGATTTTTGTGCCTGGATCGCTGTAATGGCGACGGTGCTTACGATATCTTCGACGCTGCAGCCGCGGCTCAGGTCGTTGACCGGTTTCCGCAGCCCCTGCAAAACAGGCCCGATCGCGATGGCTCCTGTCGCACGCTGTACCGCTTTGTAGGTGTTGTTGCCCGTATTGAGATCGGGAAAAATGAAGACAGTGGCACGGCCTGCCACTCTGCTGCCCGGCATCTTGCGCCGACCGACCTCCGGATCGATCGCCGCATCGTACTGCATCGGTCCTTCGATCAAAAGATCCGGACGCAACGACTGGGCGATCTTTGTCGCTTCGCGCACCTTTTCGACATCTTCGCCAACACCGCTTTCGCCGGTGGAGTAGGAGAGCATCGCCACAATCGGCTCGATTCCGAACGCTTTGGCCGTTTCAGCCGACTCGATCGCGATCTGGGCGAGTTCCGAGGGAGTGGGGTCCGGGACGATAGCACAGTCACCATAGACCAACACCCGTGTATCCAGGCACATGAAAAAGATGCTCGAAACAATATCGATACCGGGTTTTGTCTTGATAATCTGAAGCGCAGGCAGCACCGTTTCGCGCGTCGTGTGCGTCGCACCCGAGACCATTGCGTCAACCATCCCCTCATAGACCATCATCGTCGCGAAATAGGTCCAGTTCTTCATCGTATCCTTCGCTTCGTCCAGCGTGATCCCTTTGGCTTCGCGCAGTTCATAAAACTTCTGTGCGAATCTCTCGAGGTAGCCGCTCTCGAGCGGATCGACAAACTCGATTCCTTCCAGGTCGATTCCCAGAATCCCCGCGCGATCGAGAATCGAAGCTTTCTCACCCAGTATGACAATTTCGGCGAGATTGCGGCGAAAAATAATTTCCGCGGCCCTGAGAACCCTGTCATCCATACTCTCGGGCAGAACGATTCGCTCCTTTTTACGTGCAGCCCGTGCAAAGATACGATGCAAGAACATCGCAGGCGTCACAATATCGAGTTCGCTCTTAGCAAGTGATTTCTCGATCAGCTCCGTATCGACATATTTGGCGAAATGGCCTAGCGCGAGAGCGGTTTTCCTGCGATGTTTCGGCGTGATACGCGCCACCATCTTTTGTGCCTGCATCGCTATCTGCATCGTATCGAGCGGTACCTTTATAAGCACGATGCGAAACATCTCATCCGATGCCAGCAGCTGCAAAATGTTCTCTGCCGGATCCATCTCTCCGCCTATGACGACAGCCGAAGCACTCGGAAATCCCTTGGCCTGATTGGCCGCGAGAACCGCGAGAAGGATGTCCGAACGGTCCGAGGGTACGATCACCAGGTCGCCCTCTTCGAAATAGCGAAGAAAATGTTCCGGGCGCATCGCCGCGATCAGCGATTTGTTGATCGTCTGTTCCAATCGCCGCTCATCTTTCATATCCAAGATCTCGCCACCCGTCACCTCCAGCAGGTCCAGAACCGTCGGTTTGTCGATCTCCTCTTCATAGGGAATCGGAAAACATGGAACCCCTTTGAAAGGCTTCACGATATCCATATCACATGCCAGTGTCTGTTGGACATGGTTGATAAAAAAGGCGAAAGGTTTGAGCCCCTCCTCTTTCAAAACCCGCTCCCACAGCAGGATATCCTCCTGCGCCGCCTCCAGCGATTTGCCCCGGGCACTCACGACGCCGGCGACAGGAGAGGAGAAGTTTTTGGCAATGCGAAGATTCAGATCGAAATCCACCACCTCGATGAGATGCGGATCGAAAAATCCAAGACACAGAACGAAGTCGTAACGATCATGGAGGGACTCGAAACGGGAAATGAGGGTTTCATAAAGCTTTGCCTCTTCACCCCTCGCCAAAAAAACTTCGGCCTCGCTCGTACTTATGCCCTGGGCTTCTTCGGAGCGTTGGTCCATACCGAAAAGCGTGAGAACCGTTTCGATATCTTCCTCTTTTTCTTCCGCTGCAACGATCGGCTTGAAAAAGGCGACCCGCTTGAACTGGCGCTTTAGAATCTCCATCAGCCCCATCGAAACAAAAAGACTTCCGGCATGCGGCTCTTTGGAAATAACATAGAGTGAACGGGTATGCATCGTTCTCCTTTATAATATAACTGGTATTGCACAGTTTAAAATTTGCAAATCATTCTCTGAAAAAGCTCTTCAGTGTGGGCGAACGCCTTGAACACTTCTCTGAACTCATGGCGTTTTCGTTCTTCGAGCCGTGCCATCTCTTTGCGCAACGCTTCGAGAGCGGCAATCGTTTTGTCGTTATGCAGCTGCGGCAGCCTGCCCAATGCTTTGAGATGCTGGCGCTGCACTTCCAGATCCTGGTGCTCTCCCAAAACGGACTGGATGCTCTTGAGACGTTTGAGCATCGTCACATAGGCATCATGGTCGAAAACCGACGCGAAGAACTCCATCATATAGCGAAGTTTCTTCACGTCGATACGCAGAAGATGGTAGGCCTGTGCAGGCGATGAATCGTCAAGGGCATGCCCTTTTTTCAAAATACGTCTATAGCGTTTGAACAATACCCGTTTGAGTTCGATGATAACGGGACCTCTGCTGCGGACGGTAAGCGCTCCATCATCATCATGACGGCAAAAATCGAAAAGCGTATCGATCTCCCCGTTGAAATCGGGGCTCTGCAAAAAATCGACAAGTTCACGTCCGCTCTCTTCCGCACTCTCGACAAGATAGCGTTCCAATGCATCCAGACCTTTACGCAGATGTTTTGGGAGCATCGCTTTGTAATTGGGGATCGCTTCGAGATAGACATCGATGTCACGCCGCATGGAAGTTTTACGCATAAGCGTAGCGAGTTTCTGCCTCCGCTCGTCGCACCATATCGGATTGAAAAGCGGTTTCATCTGCGACAAAAGGGCTCTGAGTTTGCGCATCGCGACACGCAGCTGATGCAGCCTCTCGGGATCACTATCTCCCGCGAGAATGGCATCCCGGTTGGCTTCCACCGTTTTTAAAAGTGTATAAAACACCGTTTTTACGGCATGGGCACCGCTCTCGTAGGGCCCGAACGATATGGTGGTGGAAGCTTTCAGGAAATCTTCCCTACGCTCGATCTGTGCCAACAGCGAAGGCAAAGGGGTCTCGATGGAAGGAATTTGCATCGAACGCGACAGCGCCCCATTGGAAAAGGCTCTCTTTTCAGTCACTTCATCGACCACGATTTTTCCAAAAGGGTCGGGCAGTCGGAATGCGTTCGCTTCCGATTCATCTTCGAATTCCACTTCAAGCAGGTTCAACCCCTTCAATCTCTTTTTGAAACTGTCGACCTCGAAAACTCTTCCTTCGAACTCGACAATCCGCCGGGTCTTTTCGATGACGCCGCAACGGTTCTGACGCTCCGCTTTTTCAAATTCATCTTTGGAAATCTCTGTTTCGAACTCTTTCCTGACCATCCCGGATCCGTGTTTGACAGTTTTGATATAACGCTCTCCATATTGACGGTAGCGCACCATTTCGTTCCCATCGGACACAAGATAAAACTGTCTGATCCTGATCGACTTCCAGTGAAATCCCTCTTTCTTGAGAAATCTTTTCATGGAGCAGGGGTAAAGCAAAAATCTTCGTTCGATCTCATAATGTTTCATGTCGTTCATTTTACCACGGAAAGGTTACAAATTTACGTTATAATTATTTCACTGAACCTTTTTCGGTTATTCGAAAGTTCACGAGAAGGAAGAGAAAAAATAGAAAAGTTCCGCTATTTCCATCAACACTTTCCCCACCTTGAAATTGAACAATTGATCGAATATTATGCCGTTTTCGGCGGCCTTGAAAAACATGTATCGCTCAATTTCAGCGATACACTGCACCAATCGATCCGATCCAACATCCTCGATCGCTACCACTTTTTGAAGAGAAAAATCCTTCCCCCGGCGAGCCATGAAAACGAAAGCCGCAGGATGCTTCGTGCCGTTGCCGTCTCGGACGGTAAAACGATCAATGTTTTCAGACGTGCCCGCTTGGCGAGAGCGGAGGGGATGGCGACCTATCAATCGCTTCGACAGATCGGAATGCTTCACAAAGAGCTCTCGAGAGAAAAACCTTCCACCGTAACGCCGGGCCGGAAAAAGAGAAAAGAGGAGCGCCGCTACGTCGTTCAGGCGAAGATCAAGTTCACCCATCCATTCTACCGCTTCTGGTACACGTTCGTCGAGCCTCATGCAGCGGAGATCGAACAGGGTGAATTCGACCTCTTTTTCGAGTCACTCGAAATATCTTTCGACCGTTATGTCAGTTTTACCTTCGAAGAACTTTCCAATGCACTCATTAAACAAACCTTCGAGAAGATGGATCCTGTGTCCGAAAAGGGGACTTATTGGGACCGACACAACGAGTTCGACCTGCTTGCGAAAACCGAAGCCAACCGCATGATTATCGGTGAGTGCAAATGGAAAGGGCACAAAATATGCAAAAGCCTCGTCAGCAAACTCAAATCAAAATGTGAAAAATCGGGCCTGGCACCCGACTACTTCGCACTCTTTTCCAAAAGCGGTTTCAGCAAGGAGCTCAAAAGCTCCAACGATCCCTCGCTTTTGTGTTTCGATCTCAGTGATTTCGAAAGACTCCTGGCATGAACGAGTTCAAACTCCCCGCTTCCATGAAAGAGGATGAGAAACAGACACTTTTGTCACAACTCGAAAACCTGATCGAGCAGACCTACAGTGTCGAAAAAGAGTATATCACGCTCACCAGCTCCTACAATCAGCTGCAAAGCCTCATCAAACAGATCATCGAGGCGCTGCCGAACGCTTTGTGGGTCATAAACGAAGATGGTTCCGTCTTTTTGCAGAACAGTGAAGCGGAATCGCTGGAGGGGCTGCTTCAAATGCTCCCGCCACAGATCAAAGAGACGGAAGTCGCATTCGACGGACGCCACTTCCTGGTCAAATCGACTCACAACGAAGCGAAAACGATTATCAGCGCTACCGATATCACCGAGCAGAAACGAAAAGAGCGGCTTGCTTCGATGGGGCAAATGGCAGCACACCTGGCCCATGAGATCCGAAATCCCATCGGTTCCATCGCCCTGCTCGTTTCGTCACTGGCAAAACGGGTCGTTCCCAAAAACCAGCCGATTGTCGACGAGATTCGACGTTCGCTCTTTCGTGTCGAGCGGATCATCAAGACGACACTGATGTATTCGAAAGGGGTCCAGCCGAATCTGAGCAGAATTACACTCGATCGACTCGAACAGGAGTGCCGTGCCGCAATCGCATCCTACAGTTACACCAAAGAGATACATTTCCATTTCGACCTCTCCGACCATACGATCGAGGGCGATCTTGGCCTTTTGTCACTGGCACTGCAAAACCTTCTTTTCAATGCCATCGATGCGATCGAGGAGAGCGATGAAGATGAAGGGAGTGTGTGGATCAAAACGGAGGAAGACGAAGCGCACATGGTATTCACGATCGAAGACAGCGGTATACCGCTCGAGAATCCGGAAAACCTCTTTGAAGCGTTCCAGACCACAAAAACGAAAGGGAACGGCCTTGGGCTCGTTCTCGCGAGACAGATTGTCGAAGCGCACGGCGGGAGAGTCGAAGTGCAGAGCGCACCGAAACAGTTCAGGCTGTTTCTTCCGGCTTCAGGCTGAAGCGAGTATCTCGACCTCTCCCATCTGCCGCAACTGCGCTTCCATCTGTTCATTGACATAGATAGAAGACTCGATCTCGACTTCCTGAAGTTTCGAGCAGAGCAGAAGGCGCAGCGGTTTGCGCCCGGGATGGCTCTGTGCCAACCGGTAAATCTCTTCGAGGATTCGCATCTTCTCATGGTCGAGGTTGAGACGGATGACCATCGGCTCCTCCGGTTTTTCGAGCATTCGGGTCTCGACTTTCTCCCTCTTGCACGCTTTAAGCTCCATGATCTTGTGAACACGCATCCTGGTAAAATCGCCATCACGTGTAATGGAAACTTTGAAGCCGATCGGCTCGTCCAGATCCATTTTTTCCAGCTGCTCCAGCTGCCGCTCGAAGAGGGTGATTTCGATGTTGCCGTGAAAATCCATCACATTGGCGATACCGAATTTGTTCCCCTTCTTGCTGATCTTCGTCGTCACCTCCTCGACTTTTCCGATCAGAAGCGCACTCGATCCGTCGGCGATCTGGTCCATGTCGGAGGAGAGCGTGTAGTCGATCTTGGCCAACTCTTCGCGGAACCGGTCAAGCGGATGGCCTGAAACGTAGAATCCCAGCGACTCTTTTTCGAGCTCGAGTATCGCTTTTTGGTCATACTCCTCCATTGGGACGATATCGACCTTGATATTGACCATCTCCTCGTCGTCGCCGAAGAGCGAACCGACCGCCATCTGCTGCGCCCTCGCCGACTCGTGCATCGCTTCGATAATCGCATCGATCGACTCCAACAACGCACGGCGGCTGTAACCGAACCCGTCGAGCGCTCCCGCCTTGATCATCGATTCGATCACCTTCTTGTTGACCTTCTGCGTATCGATGCGCGAGACGAAGTCGTCGAGCGACGTGAAAGGCCCCTCCTCCCTGGCGGTAAGAATGGCATGGACCGCCGCATCTCCGACCCCCTTGATGGCACCGAGCCCGAAGAGAATCACTTCATTCCCCTCCGCATCGTCGCTGTCCGGCGTGAACTCGAGTGCCGAACGGTTGATGTCGGGAGCCAGAAGCTTGATTCCCAGCCGTTTCACCTCATCGATGTATTTGACGACCTTGTCGGTGTTGTCCTTTTCGCTCGTCAGCAGTGCAGCCATAAATTCGGCCGGGTAGTGCGTTTTGAGCCACGCCGTCTGGTAGGTGACCATCGCATAGGCGGCCGAGTGGGACTTGTTGAAACCGTAGCCGGCGAACTTTTCGATCAGGTCGAAAAGTTCCGCTGCCTTGTCGTAGTCGAGCCCCTGCGCTTTCGCACCCTGCGCAAACTCCTCTTTATATTTTTGCATCAGGTCGAATTTCTTCTTACCCATCGCACGGCGGACGATATCCGCTTTGCCGAGGCTGAAGCCACCGATCGTCTGGACGATCTGCATGACCTGTTCCTGGTAGACGATGACGCCGTAGGTGGGTTTGAGAATCTCCTCGAGCTGCGGGAACATGTAGGTGATCTCCTGCCGCCCGTGCTTACGTTCGATAAAATCGTCCAGCATACCCGACTCCATCGGACCCGGACGATAGAGGGCCAGTACCGCGACGAGGTCTTCGAAGTTGCCCGGTTTTAGCTTGGAGTTGAGCTGCTGCATCCCGCCCGATTCGATCTGGAACATTCCGACCGTTTCGCCGCTTTGAATCGTCTCGAACACTTTCGGGTCGTCCATCGGCATGTTGTCGAGGTCGACATCGACGTTATGACGTTTTTTTACCAGTTTGACGGCATTGTCGATGACGGTCAATGTCTTGAGGCCGAGGAAGTCGAACTTGATCAGGTCGACATCTTCGAGAAAGTTGAGCGAGTATTGCGTAACCAGCGTCTCTTCGCCCGAAGGTTTGTAGAGCGGCGTCTTGTGCCACAACTCTTCGTTGGAGATAACGACGCCCGCGGCGTGCATGCCGGCATTTCTCTTGAGCCCTTCGAGGGAGAGCGCAAATTTCCAGACGCGTGCGGCGGTCGGGTTGCTTTCGATCAACTCGCGCAGTTTGGGCTCTTTTTGATAGGCACCCGGCTTGAACCCTTCCGTCCCCTCTTTCCCCTTTCCGTTAAGCGTGATCCCGAGTTCGTCGGGAATCAGTTTCGCCATCTTGTCCGCCTCGGCATAGCTGACGCCGAGCACGCGCGCAACGTCGCGGATGACACCCTTGGCCAGCAGCGAACCGAAAGTGATGACCTGGGCCACGTTGTAGCGGCCGTACTTCTCGACAACGTAATCGATGATCTCCCCGCGTCTTGCCTGACAGAAGTCCATATCGATATCGGGCATGCTGACGCGCTCGGGGTTGAGGAATCGTTCGAAGAGCAGGTCATACTTCATCGGATCGATATTGGTAATCCCCAGCGAGTAGGCGACGAGGCTGCCCGCAGCCGACCCCCGCCCCGGTCCCACCGGAATTCCGCGTTCTTTGGCTTCCCGGACGAAGTCCCAGACGATTAGCATGTAACCGGGAAATTTCATCTGGTTGATAATCTTCATCTCGGTCTCGAGACGTTCCCTATACGCCTCGTGTTTCGAGGGATCGACAAACTTCAAACGCTCCTCGAGCCCTTTTCTGCACTCGAGAACGAAGAGCGCCTCGTCATTGGCGAAACTGTTTTCCACATCGGGTTCAGGCACTTCGAAACCGACTTTGGCGGCGTATTCTCGGGCGAATTTGAAGTTCGGCGGTGTCGGGTTGCCAAGGTCGAGCTCCAGATCACACTTGTCGGCGATCTCCTGCGTATGCTCAAGCGCTTCGGGGATATCGGCATAGAGCGCGGCCATCTCTTCGGGCGATTTGAGGTAGAACTCGTGTACCGAATGGCGCAGGCGGTTTGGATCGTCGTAGAGTTTGTTCATCGCGATACACATAAAGGCTTCGTGTGCTTCGGCATCATCCGGATAGAGATAGTGGGTGTCGTTGGTCGCGACGATCTTGATGCCGGTCTCGAGACTCAGCTTGAGGACCTGTTCGTCGATCGCATGCTGGTCACCGATGCCGTGGCGCATCAGCTCGAGGTAGAAGTCATCGCCGAAAATCTCTTTATACTCCAGCGCGACCTCTTTGGCCCGCTCGTACCCCTGCGCGCCGAATTTGACGTTTCGCTCGCTCAGGTTCATGTGCCAGTTCACTTCACCCTGCAGGCAGGCCGAAGAGCAAATCAACCCCTCGCTGTGTTCACGCAACAGTTTTTTGTTGATACGCGGATAGTAGTAGAAACCGTTGATGTAAGCCTGTGAACTGAGGTACATCAGATTTTTGTAACCGATTTCGTTTTTGGCGTAGAGGCAAAGGTGGAAGCGCTGACGGGTACTTTTGTCACCGAGATCTTCTTGGTTGTGAAGATACGCTTCCATTCCGATGATCGGCTTGATGCCCTCACGTTTCATCTGCTGGTAAAAATCGATCGCGCCGAACATGTTGCCGTGATCGGTGATGGCGACCGAATCCATGCCAAGCTCTTTGAGGCGGCCGGCAAGTTTCGAAATCTTGTTCGCGCCGTCGAGCAGCGAATATTCGGTATGCAGATGCAGATGGGTAAATCGCGGTTTCATACACTCTCCTTAGATTGATAGAGTTTATCCTATTACCATTTAGAACGGGCTAAAAAGGGTGCCGTGAAAATCCAAGCGCTATAAATATTTAAGTTTTTTCCAAAATTGACCGATCTGGTTTAAAGAGTCCATTCCAAAAGGATAAAAGATGCTGGATATCATTATGTTCGGTGCCATTGCGCTCATGCTGATGATCGTGATCGGCCTACTTGTCGTCATTCTCAAAGAGCACCGCCATGGTGACAAATCATTCGATCTCTATCTGAAACAGTCACAACGGGAGCTTCGGGAAGATGAAGAAAAGAGGGTCGCGGAACCGAAAAATTTTCCGACAGAAAAGATGCCACAGGAGATCGAGCGATCCGAAACAGCGAGACAAGAGAGTAGGGAGCGACGAGGTCCCCGAAGAATCGAACCACTTGTACAGACTGATAAGTCAGAAGAGACTCCAAGCGGGAACAGAGATGTTTCCTCCGCCACGACGTCACCTGTCATAAAACTCGCTGAACCCTGCGAAATAGAGGAAAACGTTTCATCCGAAATGGAGCGTAAGCTGATCGAGGAGATAGAAAAGAGAGGCTATGGAAGTTTCAGCCATGCCCGTCTTGTCGAAGGAATGGGTTTGAGTCCCGAAGAAGCGGACGAGTTCGTCATAGAACTGATCCATCAGCTCGAAGATGCCGTCAACCAGATCGAGGAGTCGATGAAGGAGAACGCCTTCGAAGAGATCGAACATATCACCCATGGGGTGAAAGGTGCCGCACTGAATATCGGGAACGGCGGTGTCGCCGAGCTTCTCGTGGACTTCAATACCTATATGAAAAGTGGTCGAGATCCACAGATCGTCAGAGCGTATCTAAACCGTCTCAAACAAGCCATAAGCGATTTGAAGGTAGAATATTCACAAGTCGCTTAAAGGTTTGATAGATGGGGAAACGAAACATTGTTCTGATCGGATTCATGGGTGTCGGAAAAGGTGCACTGGCGAGGGAGATCGTCAGGCATGAACCCGCTTTGTACGCTCTCGATACCGATGACATGATCGAAAGCCTCACCAACACCAAGATAAAGAAGATTTTCGCGACAGCCGGAGAAGCGGCATTCAGGGCACTCGAACAGAAAACCGCCGACTGGCTCGCCGAAAACGTCACAAACGCCGTCATCTCCACTGGCGGAGGCTTCTACAAAGTCGACAATCTCAAAGCCATCGGAACCGTCGTCTATCTCCAAGCGGATTTCAACTGGATCGTCGAGCGCATTCTGGGCGCACACAATGCAAAGAAAAAATTGAAAAAACGCCCGCTTTTTCAGGATCTCGAAAAAGCGAAAAAACTCTTCGACGAGAGGTATGAAGCGTACGAAAAGGTCGCGGATATCGTCGTCGACGTAAGCAAAGGCGATCTTGAAACGATTGCCGAAGAGCTCCTGAAAGAGGTGCGATAACCGCACCTCTCTTTTTCAACAGTAGTCTGCCAGCAAGCCCTCTTTGAGCTGTTGGTAGGTCTCTTCGCCCACCAGTTTTCGTACGATGGCCAGGCCGAAACAGATGGCCGTGCCCGGTCCGCGTGACGTCATGACGTTACCGTCGATAACGACCTTCTCGCTATCGGTATATCCCTCTTTCCCGATCTGCTCTTCGACACTCGGGTAACAGGTATAGTGTTCGCTCAACACGCCTGCTTGTTTCAGGGCGAACGGTGCCGCGCAGATCGCACCGACGATCTTCTCTTTCGCCTGCATATCGCGAAGAAGCTGTTGAACCGTTTCATTTTCGGCAAGGACGTGCGTTCCGCCCCATCCGCCGGGAAGAACGATCATATCGAGTTCGTCCGCTATCACGTTTTTGATGTCGGTATCGGCTTTGACGGTAATTCCGTTGGCGCCGGTCACGAGATCTTCATTGACACCTGCAACGACCACTTCGATGCCACCACGCCGCATGACGTCGATAAGACTGACAGCTTCGATCTCTTCGAAACCCGCTGCCAATGGAACACAAACTTTTGCCATGATTGACCTCCTGCATCATTTTTCGAACGACTGTAGGACGCATAGCGTCCGTACTATCAACTACTTCACTTTATCGAGATACTTGCCTTCGGTTGTATCGACACGAATCTTGTCACCTTCGAGAATATGATAGGGGACCTGAACGACCGCACCCGTTTTGAGTGTAGCAGGCTTTCGGCTTCCGCTCGATGTATCGCCTTTGAAGTTCGGTGGTGTTTCGACCACTTCAAGCTCCACGACCTGTGGAAGCTCGACTGTGATCGGTTTTCCGTTATGGAAAAGGATATCGACAGTGAATCCTTCATCCATGAATTTGATGACATCTTCACCGACTTGTTCATGCGTCAAGCCAATCTGCTCATAGGTGGTTGTATCCATAAACTGCAACATCTCTCCATCGTCATAAAGATACTGCATCGTCTTCTGCTCGAGGTTCGGCGTCTCGAACTTATCGCCGGCATGGACAGTCTTTTCAATCACACGTCCAGTCGAGAGCGATTTGATCTTGATACGTACGAAAGCTGCACCTTTCCCCGGTTTGACATGCTGATACTCCGTAACGCGGTAAGGTTGTCCGTCAATCTCGAGTCGAATCCCTTTTTTCAGGTCGCTCATGCCGATTGTTGCCATTGTAACTCCTAAGAAAAATTTACAATTATTTTATCTAAAAAAACTTGGAGAAAAGGTAAAACATCAGGGAAAGAAGGATAGAGAAGAGAATGGAAGTGGTGATCGGAAAGTAGAACGTGAAGTTCTCTCTCCGTACCACGATATCGCCGGGCAACTTACCGACGACTGTGACAAAAAGTCCAAAAAGGATCAGGACGATACCCAATCCTATGATATAACGTCCTGCATCATGCACAGGCGATCCTCTTTTTATTTGTCAAAATCCATCGCTTTGGCTCGGTACATAAGAACAGGAATAAAGATCAGCGATACAATGACAGCGGCCACGGTACCTGAAATGAGTGCAACACCGAGGCCGCCGAAGATTGGATCGCTCGCAAGCAGTGCCGAACCGAGAATAATCGCGATGGCGGTCAACATGATCGGTTTGGCCCGTGTCGCACTCGCAACGGCAATGGCATGCTGCTTGTCGAATCCCTTCTCAGCCATCAATGCCTTGGCGAAATCGATGAGCAGAAGGGAGTTTCGCGAACTGATACCCATCAGGGCGATAAAGCCTATCAACGATGTGGCCGTCAGGAAAAATGTATGTTCCGTCACGAGGTCGGCAACCCAGTGACCAATGATAACCCCGATAATGGAGAGGAAGCTACCTGCTAGCACGATACCGCTGATGGTGAAATTTTTGTAATAAACGACAAGCAACAGGAAGATCAGAATAAGCGCCGCGATGAAAGCCGCGCCAAGGTCTCGGAATGTATCGAGTGTCACTTTCATCTCGCCATCCCATTTCAGATCGAAGATCTCACCTGTTTTTTTGTCCTTCAGACGAAGATTGAAAAGGTAATCGGTCGTCGTGATCTCATACTGACTTGAAAGCTCTTCCATGATCCTGCTTCGTGCATCGAGCAGTGGATAGACCTGTGAGACAAGATCGGTCTCCGCCGTGACATTGATCATACGACGCAGATTCTTCTGCATGATTGTCGGAGAGGCGTCCACCTCCTTGATCGTGACGACTTCGCTCATTGGAACCAGCAACCCTTTCTGATTCATAAGTTTCAGTGATGCGAGTTTGCTCTGAAGCGCCGCTTTGCTGTGGTCGCGAAGACGTCGTGTCTTGTCGCTGAGGCGTACAAAAAGCCCAATCTGATCGGGATAGTTGCGACTGTTTTTATGTGCGATAACCATCCCCTCGAAAGCGAGATAGAGTATCTTGTTGACCTGTTCGACACTCAGGCCGGATCGGGCGATCTTGTCGGCATTGGGAATCAGTTCGAACTTTTTGTAAGGATCGTCAGCCATGATATCGATATCCACCAGTCCATCCGTCGATTTGAATATCTTTGCGATCTTTTTACTCAAGGCATAGGTACTCTCATGGTTCCTTCCGTAGATTTCGGCAACAACGGCAGCCAGAGTTGGCGGTCCGGCCGGTTGTTCGATCATCTGGATGACGGTATCTTTTTTGATCGCTTCGCAATTGCTCTTGATGATGGGACGCAAACGGTGTACCATCATAAATGAGGGCTCTTCCCGTTCGTGTTTGTCCGTCAGATTCACGACAATTTCCGCGACATTTTCGCTATTTTTGAATGCCGAGCCTTTTACCAGGCCCGCATAGTCGAGAGGGGCTCCCTGCCCAAGATAAACCTCCGTATCGGTCACTTCACTCTCTTTTTGCAAAAACGAAACCACACACTCGCTGATTCTCCGTGTCTCCTCGATCGAACTGTCGGTCGGAGCATTGACATAGATAGAGAATGTGTTGGCACTCTTGCCCGGCAGCATCTTGGCCAACACTACTTTCGTAGGCAGCATCATAATCGATCCGGCAAGTGCGACAAGTGTCAAAAGAATGACGGTCCACTGCTTCTTTTTCGATCCCAAAATATTAAAAACGAACTGTTCGAACCGTTTCATTCGGCACCTCCTTCTACCCGTTTTTCATCTTTTTGCCAATGGTGGTGATGGTGGTGCAAATGCGGTTTTTTGAGCAACCTGCGCCCAAGATACGGTGTAAAGATATAGGCGACGATCAGTGAAGCCACCAACGCAACCGGAACGTTGGCGGGAATCGGTTTCATAAACTGTCCCATCATCCCTCCGACAAACGCCATCGGAACCATCGTCAGTATGATCGCGAGTGTCGCGATATTGGTTGGCGCACCGATCTCGTCGGTCGCCTCGACCATGATCTCATCCATATCTTTGTCAACGGCGTCATGGGAATGCAGATGACGGTGGATGTTTTCGATCACGATAATCGCCGCATCAACCAAAAGCCCCAGCGAGAGCAGAAAGGCAAAGAGTGTGATACGGTTGATCGTCTGCCCCGTCAGATAGGCAATAAAAAGTGTAATCGCGAGAATCGCCGGAACGGTGAACGTAACGATGAGCGACTCTTTCCATCCGAGGAAAAAGACGAGCATGACCGAGATAATGACGATCGTGATGAGAATGTGGTCCACCAGTTCGTTGACCGCATCGTTGGCGCGCTTTCCGTAGTCGCGTGTTATCGTAAAACCAACACCCTCCTTTTCAAGGCGTGGTTTGTACTCCTGCATACGCGCTTTTACCTCATCAGCGATCACGACAGCATTGGCACCGGCCAACTTGCCGAGTGTCAATGTGACCGCACGATTGAGAGGGGTAAAAGCATTGCCCTTTCGTTCTGTAATCTCGACACTTTGAAAGTTCTGTATATCGTTACCTGCACTGATTTTCGCGACGTTTTTCAGATAGATCGGTGAACCCATATATTGTGCTACGATGAGATTTTCAACATCACGTACACTCTCGATGGCATTTTTGATGCCGAAAATGACAAGTTTGCCCTCTTGCGTGCGCCCTTTGACATCGGGAACGTCCACGGCCAACGCTTTGATCGCCTGAACGATCTGGCCCAAAGAGAGATGGTATCCAGAAAGTTTTCCAAGATCGACTTCGATATTGTACTGCTCTTTGCATCCGCCCTTGATTTCTGTCTTCGAGACGCTGTCGATTCGATTGAGATCCTGCTGTATCTCTCTTACGATCTTGAAGAGTTCGGTATCGCTGATGGGGGCATTCTCTTTTTTATAAAAGGTGATCGCCATAATCGGAATATCGATATCGACATCGAATGGCTTGACAAGTGGCTGCATTGCCCCTTTGGGAAGCAGATTCATGTTTTGCATCACTTTATCGTAGAGATTCAGATTCGCTTTCTCTCTATCTTCACCGATGTAGTACATAACATTCACGACACCAACATTGTCCATGGCAATTCCATAGATGTGTTCGACCCCTTTGATCTCACGAATCTTTCTTTCGAGCGGATTGACGATAATATTTTCAATTTCCCGAGGTGTCGCGCCCGGCATAGGAACGATGATCGTGCCGCCGGCAACGGAGATTTGCGGATCCTCTTCCCGTGGCATAATTTCGAGCGAAATATATCCGATCAACAACAAAAATATACCGAGAATCGGTGTAAGCGGATTGTGCAGAAAACCGCGTGCGAGCTTTCCTGCAACATCCTGCGGCTGATAGCTTTTACTCTCTTGCATCTGCAACCCTTTACTTGACCGTAACCTGGGCATACATCCCCGGATAGACCTGATATCCTTTGTAATCAAACGATACTTTCATTCTGAACTGGTGTGTCATCGGGTTGGAGCTGGGAATGATCGCATAGACTCTGCCCTCTTTTTCATATCCGATAGAGGGAATTTCCACCAGTACTTTCTCTCCTACTTTTACGTCTTTAAGGTTGCTCTCGGAGATCTCCGTCATGATTTTAAGTCGGCTAAGATCGGTCAGGACAATGGCTGGCATTCCCGGCATCGCCATCTCTCCGGCATTGATTCTCTTTTCAACGACAACGCCGTTGTTGGGTGCTCGGACTTCGAGATATTTATATTGGCTTAGAACCTCTTTGAGCTTCGCTCTCGCCTGCTCAACCTGTTTTTCGGCAATTTCTATCATCGCCTTCGTATTTTCGGCGGCAAGCTGCAGATTTTCCAACTCATATTTCGAAACCATCCCCTTTTTGAAAAGGCGTTCATGTCGTGCCAGGTTGGTCAGAATGTTGTTGTACTGGTTGCGGTTCATCTGCAGGGCCAGTTCCGCCTGCGAAATAGCGAGTTCAACCTGCGATTTCGCACTGTCGATCTCCTTGGAATCGATCGTATAGAGGAGCTGTCCCTTTTTGACACGCTGCCCCTCGACAACGTAAACTTTTTTTACAAACCCCATATAGCGGCTTGTCATCATCTTCTGATTGTCGGAAACCACACTTCCGGTCAACGTCAGTTCGGCACCACTCAATGCCGCAGCAAACAGTGCAATTAAAAGAGCGATCTTTTTCATAGCATTCCTTTGTTGATAATATTTTCAAGCTCGAAGACTTTGTTGTTTCTTTTGTTGCGGGTTTCAGCCAGTTTCAAAACCGCCTGAATCTCTTCACTGTTCTTGATCAATACGTCGTTGATGGAGATCAATCCCTCTTTATAGCGGTTGTAGTAGTTTTCATAGACACGACGTGTAAACTTGACTTTCTCCTGCAACGATTTGATATCGTATTCACGGCTTTTGATCTCGGTGATAATTTTATCGATCTGAAGGGCAATTCCTTTTTTTGCAAGCTCAACCTGATGGTGTGCTTTGAGATTCTGTACACGCGCTTTCTCATATTTCGATTTATCGATAAGTCCATTGAAGACGTTCCACTTCAGCTGAACCCCTACGGTATAGGCATCCTTATCGGTAAAGTCGTTCATAAAAGAGTTGTCTGCACTTCCATACTCGGCAAATGCTCCAACCTGCGGATAATAACTGGCTTTCTCGACACCGATCGCCAGATCGGTCACTTCCAGCCCCATATGCGCTTTCTGAATATCGATATTTCTGTTGATCATCTCTTCTTTGCTCATTTTCGGCATAGGAACATCTTTGTCGACAACGGATACGGACCGCACTTCATCATCGACGAGAAAAGAGAGAAACTGATAGGCGAGATCCCGATTCAGTTTCGCCTGATTGAGCATTCTCAGAACATCCGCTTTTTTCGACTGTACCTGGAGAAGGTCGATATCCAGCGCATAGCCCTCTTTTACCATGTTCGATACCGTATCTTCAAGTTCTTCGACATTGTTCAGAATGATTTTGAGATTCTTGATATAGCTGTTGACAAGCGCAATGTCGTAAAAGGTCTTTCGTGTCTGAAAAACCTTTTCGTTAACCACTTTCTGCTTATCGAGCCGACTCATGTTGGCCATTTTCTGGGCAATCTGTCCATACTTGTTGAGTTTTCCTCCGACATAGAGAGGAACCTGGTATTGGATCTTTTCCTGAAAATGGTTTCTCGAACCTGGATAGTTCAAGTCTTTAGGAGCAATATTCAATACATTCGGATCGGCAGGATTGAATTCACCTGCACCAAAGGCTCCGAATGTTGCTTCTCGGCTTGTCAATTTAAAACCGAAAACATTTAATGCATCGTTAGAACGCAAAGCATTCATGATTAGATCAACGCTACCATAGTTGTATCCTTTGGCAACATCGACGTCGAGCTCTTTCATACGGATCTCATCCTGTGCCACCTTGATTTCCAGGTTGTTCTGCTTGACCAGCATCAATGCCCGATCGAGTGTCAGATGCTCCTGGACGGCGAAAAGAGGCAAAGTGAGAACCATTGCCAGCAGCGTTTTTTTCATGCCCGCTCCTTTTGACGAAAAAAGTCATTAATTTTACTATAAAGTAGGGAAATTATACTTGAATAAATTTAAAGTTATATTATTTATAAGTTTAAATTATCAAGGCACAAGGCCTCGATAGAAGAAAGATTATAGAATGACGTATTTTACGTAGATTGACGCCTTGAGAGCATCGAGTTCTTTGAGAACCTCTTCGCTGACATCGTTGTCAACAAGTATCACGGCAAGTGCCAGTCCGGATTTGTCGCGGCCAAGCCTGAAGTCGGCGATATTAACATTATATTTTGCCAAGATCTGCCCGACATCCCCAATGACACCAGGAACGTCTGTATTTTTGAACAAGATCATTCGTCCTTTCGGTTCAACATCGAGAGTGAAACCGTTGATCTCCACAATCCGTTGAACATCGTCATTGAAAATTGTGCCTGAAATTTCGATCACCTCTTTGTCTGTCGTCAATCGCAGGCGTATGATACTCTTATACGCACCAGCTGTCGGAGAAGATACTTTGACAACATCGATCCCGCGCTCTTTTGCAACAAAATCGGCATTCACGTAGTTGATAGTTTCCCCCAATGACTCTTTCAGTGCACCGACGGTCGCGAATGTCGCCAACGATTCGACAAACTCCCCGATCTCTCCTTCTCCAACGATTTTAAGAGATTTGATAGCTCCTCTGTTCGCCTGAGCAGCGAGAAATCCGATTTTTTGCATCAAGTCCAGATAGGGTTTGACGAAATCGGGAATCTCGTTCTCACGAATTGGAAGGTTGAGTGCGTTCGGATAACTTATCCCACGGGCTGCATCCAACGCCTGCTGTGCAGCCTGTGTCGCGATTTTGTACTGAGATTCATGTGTATTGGCACCCAGGTGAGGTGTCACGGTGATATTGTCAAGGTCAAGAAGAGGATTGTCGGTTGCAGGCTCTTTGACAAAGACATCGATCCCGGCGAAACGGATTTTACCGTTTTTAAGGCCTTCATAAAGTGCCTCTTCATCATACAGCCCTCCACGTGCGCAGTTGATAAGCACAACGCCTTCTTTCATCTTATCGATCTCTTTCTTACCGATAATCCCTATCGTCTCTTGGGTTTTCGGCGTATGAATCGTGATGATATCGCAAGCGAGAATATCGTCAAAGTTCGTCGTATATTCGATACCCAGATCGGTTGCCTTGCTGGGGTTGATGTACGGGTCATAGGTTATCACGTCCATTTCGAATGCTTTGGCACGTTTCCCTACACGGCTTCCGATGTTACCAAAACCGATTATGCCAAGTTTTTTATCCTTGAGTTCGTACCCGTACCACTTTTCACGTTTCCATACTCTTTCCAGCTTCAGATGGTTGTGTGCATAGGGAAACGATCGCATACATCCAAGCATATGCGCCATGGTGAGTTCGACCGCTGCGATTGTATTGGCTGTCGGAACGTTCATGACGATGATACCGCGCTTGCTACATCCATCGATATCCACATTGTCCACACCAACACCGGCACGGACAAGTGCCTTCAGATTTGTCGCCGCATTGAGAAACGCTTCATTGATTTCCGTCGAACTTCGCGTGATGACGACATCTGCCTGGCCAACCACTTTGAGAAGTTCATCTTTCGGCAGATCAGCCGCATTGATATAGTTGATATCCGGTTGCGATTCAAGCATCTTCAGTCCACTTTCATGAATATGGTCACAAACCATGATCGTATGCTTTTGCATCCTAATCCTTTGTATAGTTTTCTATCTTTGTTTTGATCTCGTATTCGCGTACCATATCGACAATACGCTCCAGTTTTGATTTATCGAGATCATGTATCATTAATACACCGCTCTTCTCTTT
Source organism: Hydrogenimonas cancrithermarum (assembly GCF_030296055.1). Taxonomy (NCBI): domain Bacteria; kingdom Pseudomonadati; phylum Campylobacterota; class Epsilonproteobacteria; order Campylobacterales; family Hydrogenimonadaceae; genus Hydrogenimonas; species Hydrogenimonas cancrithermarum. The sequence goes on along the minus strand of NZ_AP027370.1, from coordinate 2,184,729 downwards.
CCGAAAGATAGCGTATTTGATACCATTTTGCGTAAGAAGTTGTCTGATACAGAACATTTTGTAGTCGTCAAGATTGTCCAGGGTAAGCCGGAACACCTTTCGTGGCTTCGGACTTTTCTTAAGCGGAAGCTCAATCTCCATTTCACTGACTGCATAACTGTGTGAAGGACGTTTTTTAACTGCAAGCCCTTCAAGCCAGCCATTTCCGCCGCTATCTCTCTTGTCCAAAAGAGTATCTGCCTCTTCCAATATGCCATTGTAAACCCTTGGGGTCGTTTCATCATGACTGGCATATCTGTAAAGAAGCATGAGCAAGATCGAAACCGAAACTGTTGAAACGATCCCAAAAAGGATGATCAACAGTCGGTTCATCGTAAAACTTACAGTTGGTCTTTAATGATGTCCCCGATTGTCAGACGATCTTCACTGCTGTTGAATTCGTTCAGAGCATCGCGCTCTTTCTGACGCTCAAGTCTTCTAACGGAGAGTCTGATTTTGTTGGATGACGGATCAAGCATGACGATGACACCCTCTATCTCGTCACCTTTGTTCAACTCATCCACATTCAAAGGAGAAACATCTTCTTTCCGGATCAAAGCATCGACGCCGTCTTCCAGCTCTACGAAAACTCCAAAATCTTTTACGTCGCGGATTTTTCCTTTGACGATATCTCCTACTTTATGCTCTTTCGCAAAACGGTCGATCGGGCTCTCTTCAAGCGCTTTTTTGCTAAGACTGATACGCTCTTGCTCTGAATCGATTTTAGTAATCTTCACCTCGACTTCATCGCCCTTCTTCAAAAGATCTTTCGCTTTGGCACCTTTCTCCCAGGAGACATCCTGATTGTGCAGAAGTCCTTCCACCTTGCCAATACGGACGAACGCACCGAAATCGGTCAGTGTCGTAACGGTACCCTTGACGACATCACCCTCTTTGTACTGCTGTAAAAACTCTTCAAACGGTTTGGGCTGTAGATTTTTGTACGAAACACGAAGACGGCGGGTTTCAGGATTGATCTCGATGACTTCGACATCAATTTCGTCACCGACATTGAGATAGTCTTTCGGATTTTTGATATCTTTGTCCCATGAAACTTCGGAAACGTGCAGGAATCCCTCGATATCATTGCCCAGATCGACGAATGCGCCATACGGTTCGATATTGCTCACGGTGACTTTGATCGCATCACCCTCTTCCAGCTGATCGATAATCTCTTCCCACGGATCAGGCATGGTCTGTTTGATGGAGAGTGAAAGATGACGTTTCTTCGGATCGTAACCAATCGCTTTGACTTCGACGACATCACCCTCTTCATAAAGTGTTGCCGGATTAACAGGCCCTTTGTAGCTTATTTCACTGTAGTGGACGAGTCCCTCGATTCCACCGACATCGACAAACATACCGTAGCTTGTGATTTTTTTGATCGTCCCCTCGACAATTTTCTCTTCTTCCATCAGTTTGTCGACGATCTCTTTACGCTCTTTTCGAAGCTGGTCGAGATACTTCCTACGTGAAATGACGATCGAATCCCGGTCCTTATCGAGCTTGAGAATGATCGCTTTGATATCTTTGCCGATCGGATTTTTCCCCATTGCGAATGCCGCCTGGCTCATCGGCATGAAAAATTCGATATTGTCCTCGCCTATCACGAAATATCCACCGCGATTTTTGCGAACCACTTTTCCTTCAACGACCATGTTTTCTGCATCGTTTTCATGCTCTTCGATAAATTTACGAACATTCGCTTTACGAATCGCCTTCTGATAAGACGCCTGCGGTCGCTCGTTGCGGTAGCCTGTAATGACAACCGGAATCGTATCGCCAACATTGAACTTGAGGTTACCCTCTTCATCTTTCAATTCATCCAAGTTTACGGCAGCTTCCTGCTTTCGCCCAACATCGACCAATGCCTGGTTGTCACTCTCACGAATCTCTACAATTACACCATCCGTTATACTTCCGCCCTGCTCCTTTTTCTCATACGCGTCCAGCATCGACGCGAAGTCTTCCTCCATGTTCTCAAACTCTTCCATTGAGGCCTTATCCATACCTGATTCCTTTTCCGATTTTAAAGTGCTGTATTATACTTTAAATTCTCTTATTTTTCCAATAATCTCTTCAATAATCCACTCCGGCGTCGATGCACCTGCGGTAATACCGCACAGTTTTTTGTTTTCAAACCAGGATTTTTTCAATTCATCTTTCGATTCGATATGGTAAGAATCGTGGCAAAACTTTTTGCAGATCGAGAAGAGTTGCTTGGTATTCGAAGACTGTTTTCCACCGATAACGATCATTACATCCGCTTTTTGTGCAAGCTCTTTGGCTGCATCCTGATTTTCAAAAGTGGCATTGCAGATCGTGTTGAATACTCTTACCTCTTTGTGACGCGGGATCAGATAGTTGACGATCTTGTTGTACTCTTCGATTTTGCGTGTCGTCTGTGCGACAACGGCTACACGCTCTTTCAAATGAAGCTTTTCGAGTTGTTCGACACTCAATACGGCATAGACCGGCCCGACGGCATAACTCATGACCCCCTTGATTTCGGGGTGGTTCTCATCTCCGAAAATAACGATGTCATACCCCTCTTTGCTCATCTCTTCAACAATCTGCTGCGGCTTGGTCACAAAAGGACATGTGGCATCGATGACTTCACCGCCCTTTTCCTTCAAACGTTCCAAATCGTTTTTGGGAATACCATGTGTACGAATAACCGTGGCCTGCCCCGCCTTTACCTCCTCAAGAGAGTTGGCCAGCGAAACGCCGAAATCTTTTTTCAGCCTCTCTATTTCGAGGTTGTTGTGAATCAGCGGCCCTAGCGTGGAACTTCCCGGATGCTCTTCCGCGATTTTGATGGCACGTTTGACACCAAAACAGAAACCGTAATTTTTTGCAAGCGCTATTTCCATGTTTCCACCTCCGTAATGGCACCAAGCAGTTCCAGAAAATTCGGGAACGACGTTTCGATACAGTCGATATCTTTGATCGTCATATCCGCCAAAAGCCCCGCAATGGCGAAACTCATTGCAATCCTGTGATCTCCACAGCTGTCGATCTGCGCAGAATGAATCTTGCCGCCTTGAATCGTATAGCCATCCTCCCTTTCGCTACACGCTATCCCGCACGCTTGAAGACCGGCGATGACACAGCTGATCCGATCGGACTCTTTGACTCTCAGCTCTTCCGCATTCCGAACGATACTTTCACCTTCTGCAACTGCCATGGCAATCGACAACGCCGGCAATTCGTCGATAAGCCACGAAATACGCTCATTCACTTCTACCCCTTTGGGGCGGCCGTTGTAGGTGACGCTTATATCACCGATAGGTTCATAGCGGTTCTCTTTCTCTTCGAATACGACTTTGACACCCATTTTTTTCAATACCTGATAGGCTTCGATACGGGTCGGGTTGAGTGTCACATTCCTGATTACGACATGGCTTCCGGGAACGATTGCAGCTGCCACTGCAAAAAAAAAGCCGCTTGACGGATCCGCGGGCACCATAATATCGAGCGGTTCAAGCGGTTTGCGTATCGGCTCGATCGTAATCGTATCCCAGCTTTCGATATTGGCACCCATACCACGAAGCATCCGCTCCGTATGGTCTCGGCTGAGCTCCGGCTCCCTGTACGTGGATGGTCCATCGGCTCGCAGCGCAGCCAGGATCATCGCACTTTTGACCTGTGCCGAAGCGATCGTGCTCTCATACTGGAAAGATTGAAGTTCCTGCCCTCTGATGCAAAGCGGCGCCAGATTTCCCGCTTCACGGCCGTCGATTTTCGCACCGATCTGTGTCAACGGTTTCGTCACCCGCTTCATCGGCCGACGTCTGAGATATTTGTCCCCCGTCAACACATAGTGTCCGGGCAAGGCACTCAAAAAACCGCAGAAAAGGCGCATGGCCGTTCCGGAGTTTCCGCAATCGAGTACATCATCCGGTTCACGCATCTCTTCAGGTGGGGTAATGGTAAGTTCAAAACCATCGTCTTCAACCTCTGCACCGAGCTTTTTGACAATTTCAAGTGTATTGAGCGTATCTTCCGCCCGCAGAAAGTTTCTTACATGGCTTGGGCGGTCACTCAAAAGAGCAAACATTGCACAGCGGTGGGAGATCGATTTGTCACTCGCGATCTTGTCGCAGACAAAATCGAACGCTTCAGTTTTTTTAACCTTCAGCCATTTCATCGCAGTTTCGCCTCACATCTCTTCTCCAGAATTTTGAGAACATCATCCATAATGGCATTGATTTCACTCTCTTCCAGCGTCTTTTCCATCGACGATATCATAAATCTCAGTGTAAGACTCATCCACTCACCCAACGATTCATCCACATATCTGTCGATCGGAAAGAACTGCTTGACACTCTCGGGCAGATTGCCTTCAAGCGCCTCTTTTATCTGCGTATACGGCATCGTCTGTGGAACGACGATGCTGATATCCCGCTGCACCGGTGTATAGGCGCTGATCGCTTTTGCATGAATATGCTTCGCTTCGAGGTTGGATACATCAAGCTCTGCAAAAAATGTATCGGGTAGATCGTAGGCGTCCGCAACCGTCGGATGGAGTTTGCTCACCACCCCCGCACGTTTTCCGTCAATCCATATTTCAGCCGATTGATATGGGTGTAGCAGTCCGTTTTCGGCACTCCCCTTTTTTAACTCAAACGGGCCGATGACTGCCGCTACTTTATCGACGAACGACGCAAAGTCGATCGGTTCCGGCTTGCCGGCATTGGTTACAGCTTCCATCTCTTTCTCTCCGGCGTAAGCAAGAAGAAAATGAAACGCTTCGTTTCGTTCCGTATCGAACACTTTTCCGATTTCGAAGAGAGGAATTCTCTTTTTCGACATGCTGACATTGCGTTGCAGCGAATCGAGCATCGTTACCATCAAAGAGGGGCGCAGGCCATCCATCTCGTTGGTGATGGGGTTCAGCAGCGCCTTCTCCTCTTTGAGCGGTTCGAAACCGAGTTGCCGGAGCTTTTTGTTGTCGCAAAAAACATAGTGAACTGTTTCGAAAAAGCCGTTTGCTACCGCTTTGAGACGAAGATCACGCAGATATTTATAACGCTGTAACGCAAGTGAATTTCGATTGGCTTCCTGGAAACGAAGAGGTTTCGAAGCGATATTGTCGATCCCGACAATCCGAACGATCTCTTCGATCACATCCTGTCGGTTTTCGATATCGTGTCTGAAACTTGGGGTATCGAGAATGATCTGACCATCCTCCGTTTTATGAATGACAAATCCAAGACGACTCAAGATATTGACAATGACAGAGAGCTCGATTTGCTGTCCTATCAACCGTTCGATCTCCTCAACCGTAATTTTCAGTGTATGGAGCTCTTTGGGAGTGATGAACTCGCTGCAACCGGCATAAACTTCCGCATCGCTCCACTGACCGAGCAGTGACAGGAGAAAATTGAGACCGAACTCAAGATCGGGCTCGCTCCCGCGTGAGGTACGATAATAAAGCGCATCGGTTTCAAGTCCCTCTTTTTTGACGACAGGTGCAATAATGTCCGGTGCGATGTAACTCGCTTCAAGCAGTACAACTCCTTCATCCCTCTCGGCTTTAAGTGTCTCATCCTGATTTATTCCGACAATCGAGGCGATTTTTCCATCATATTCGACTGCACCCAGACCGTTATCCAGCTCTTTCAGTACCAGTTTCACCTTCTCTTTGGCGCAAGAAAGCTTGGAGAAATCATAATGGCGCAAGACGACACCTGTCGTATGGATCGCATAGTTGCAAAACGCTTCCAATCCATTCGCAGCATCCTGCTCAATCATCGCCAGACGCAGCCTGACCAGAAGTGGAATACGAAGATTTGCAAGATTTGCAGCACGGTAAATCAATGAAACGGGAGGATTACCTTCGTGCATAAACTGCAGAATACGGCCAATACCAAGATGGTTGTTCTCATCCTGTTTGAATTCGAAGGGTATTATCGAGCGGTCGAATCCCACAGAAAGCTCACGTGCGACACCATGAATGCTCAAACAGTCCCCACGGTTTGCCGTCAACTCGATTTCGATCATATCATCGTTCAGTAAAGAATATTCACAGAGCGCTTTTCCGATTTCAAGTTTCCCTATGCTTTCATCAAGTTCCAGGATACCCTCTCCGATTTTTGGAAGACCAAGTTCCGTACTTGAACAGACCATTCCGTCGCTTTCGACACCCCTGAGTTTTGCGTGCTTGATCTTCATACCATTGGGCATCACCGCCCCAACCGTAGCGACAGGAACATACAATCCTTCGCGAATATTTTTCGCCCCGCAGACAATCTGGCGGGTTGCCGTGCCAAGGTCGATCTGACAAACAGTCAACTTATCCGCATCCGGATGTTTTTCGCACGACTTGACATACCCGACCACAATCTTTTCCGGTACACGAAAACGCGTCAAGCTATCGACTTCCAGCCCGATACTGTTGAGTTTTTTGCATATATCATCGGTCGTAATGCCATCCAGATCGACCCATTCTTGTAACCAATTGCGTGTGACTATCATTGAAACTGCTCCAACAAACGAAGATCCCCTTCAAACAAAGATCGTAAATCAGGAATCTGGTGCATCAGCATCGCAAACCGCTCGACACCCAGTCCAAACGCATAACCACTTACATTTTCGTATCCTACCGCCTTGAAGACATTGGAGTCGACCATCCCGCAGCCCAGCACTTCAAGCCACCCTGTATGAGAACAGACACGGCACCCATTTCCTTTGCAGAAGATACAGCTGATATCAACCTCCGCCGAAGGCTCCGTGAACGGAAAGAAACTTGGCCTGAACCGGACATCGACATCCCCGAACATCGTATGGAGAAAATCCTCCAAAATCCATTTTAGATTGGCGAACGACACCTTGCCTTCTTCATCAACCATCAAACCTTCCACCTGGTGAAACTGCGGCGTATGGGTCAGATCGAAATCGCGACGGAACACTGCACCCGGACTGATCATCCTGATCGGCGGCTTTTGCTGCATCATCGTGCGAATCTGAACCGGCGATGTATGCGTCCTGAACAGCTTGCCGTCTTTGAAATAGAAGGTATCCTGCATATCGCGTGCAGGATGGTAGTCAGGCAGATTGAGCGCCTCGAAGTTGTGAAATTCATCTTCTACGAGCGGGCCCGTCTCAACGGAAAAGTTCAACGAAACGAAATAGTCGATAATCTTATCCATCGTATCCATTACGGGATGAAGCGCACCGCTTTGGGGCCTGGGCGAATAGAGCGATACATCGATTTCCTCGGCCTTTAGGCGTTTTTGAAGTTCAAGCGTATCAAGTTCCGCTTTTTTTTCATTGTACGCTCTGGTCAACGCCTGTTTGAGCAGATTGAGTTCCTTGGCAACTTTGGGTTTCTCCTCAGGCGGTACATTTTTCATATTGGCAAATGCCTGGGCAAGCTCCCCTTTTTTACCAAAAATGGCGATACGCAGGGACTCGAGTTCATCAAGCGTCTCGGCCGATTTGATTCTATCGATCCAATTCTCCACATTTTTTCCTTGAAAAGGTATTGAAAGATCCCCAAATTTTGTCCAGGAGTCTCATCGTAATTTGTGGCGATTGTATAACAAAGTTCATTAAGTCCCAGTAAAAAGGCAACTTTGGTATAATGAGAAAAAAATAGAGGAGTCAACGAGAATGTGTATATTCTGCAAGATCGTAAAAGGTGAAATTCCTGCAAACAAAGTATTGGAGGATGAGGAGTTTATCGCATTTCACGATATCAATCCCATCGCCCCGGTTCATATTCTGATTATTCCAAAAGAGCATGTCGAAAATTTTCAGTCAGTTTCACCTGAATTAATGGCAAAAATGACACCGTTTATTCAAAAGGTTGCAGCGGAGTTGTGTCTTGACAAGACAGGATATCGTCTCGTGACGAACAATGGCAAAGACGGCGGTCAGGAAGTACCACATCTACATTTCCATCTGCTTGGCGGCGCCAAACTGAAATGGACCCATCTGACACACGACGACACACATAAAAGTCTATAACCTACGTTACGATACCTTTGCAGTAGCTTTTCGCTACTGCATATTCGGTACTACCGTTTCGCTATCTCTTTTTCTTTTTCCGTAATCCATTCCGCTATTTTCTCAATCTGCTCCAATGTACGCTTTGTCGATGTACCGCCTTCGGAATTTCTTGCATTCATAGAGTGGCGGATCGAAAGATAGTCGGTTACGTCATCTTTGATACGATTGTCGATCGATTTCAGATCGGTCGCACTTAGTTCACTGAGGTCACATCCCTTCTGCTCGGCAAGTGCAACGGCCCGTCCCGTGATGAAATGGGCTTCTCTAAAAGGAATTCCACACTTTTCAACCAGATAATCGGCAAGATCGGTTGCACTCAGATGACCAATTTTGCACGCTTCTTCCATACGCTCCTTGTTGACTTTCATTGTTTTTATCACTTCTGTAAGAATCGTCAGTGAGATTTCCACTGTCTCGACACTGTCAAATGTCCCCTCTTTATCTTCCTGCATATCTTTGTTATAGGCGAGCGGCAAACCTTTCATGACAGTAAGAAGTGATATGAGATTGCCGTAAGTACGTCCGGTCTTGCCACGAAGCAGTTCCGGCACATCGGGGTTTTTTTTCTGAGGCATGATCGAACTTCCGGTGGAATATGCGTCGCTCAGTGTTACAAATCCAAATTCCGAACTCGACCACAAAATCAACTCTTCGGAAAGACGGGAGATATGCATCATCATTGTTGCGATATTGAAAAGCATCTCCAGCGCAAAATCGCGGTCGCTGACCGTATCGAGACAGTTTAGCGTCGGAGCATCGAAACCGAGTTCTTTCGCCGTAAGATTACGGTCGATAGGATGGGGAGTACCCGCCAGTGCAGCACATCCGATAGGAGAAAGATTGTTACGTTTGAAACTGCTTTCGAATCGCTCATAATCCCGCTTCAACATTGAAGCGTATGCCATCATGTGATAACCGAAATTGATTGGCTGTGCATGCTGTAAGTGGGTCATGCCAGGCAGCATCGTTTGAGTATTCTCTCTTGCCACGAAAACAAATGCATTGACGAGTTTCAAAACAAGTTCACGAATAATTTCGTTGTGGGCCTGGACATAGAGTCTGAAATCGAGTGCAACCTGATCGTTTCTGCTGCGGGCGGTATGAAGTTTTTTCCCGGCATCACCGATGATGTCTGTCAAACGTTTTTCAATCGCCATATGGATATCTTCGTCCGAAATATTGAAAGTGAAGTCACCTTTTTCGATCTCGTCGAGAACTTGATCCATACCATCAACGATGCTTCTGTACTCTTCCTCGTTCAAAATTCCTTGCTGATACAGCATTTTCGCATGTGCCAAAGACCCGAGTATGTCGTAACGATAAAGTTTCTTATCGAAATTCAATGAAGCGTTGAACTCATCCAGTAAACTAGAAGAATTTTCGCTAAAACGTCCAGACCATAATTTTCCCATAGTTTCACTCCTCAAATAAGTTCGCTATTGTAGCAAATTTGTCTATACTCTACAAAAGATATTAGGGGCCAAAAAGGATCCATCTCAAGTAGATATAGAGGAGGATGCTGGTATGAAAAATTTAGTTACACGCAGGGACGTTACCACTGTCACTGGCATATTTTTCGAAGAATTGTCGCAAATGTTTAAGATTTTTATTGAATTTGGAAGAGTTTAATTTCTTCATTGCAAGTTGGTCATTTTTGTGAATATTTTTCAGTTT